>JBGTIA010000446.1:0-6867 GCA_041745835.1 Ilumatobacteraceae bacterium
CGCGATCGCCGAGCTGGAGGAGGTGATCGGCATCCCTGGCGACCACGCCGTCGCCACGTCCGCGAAGACCGGAGAGAACGTGCGCGCGGTCCTCGAAGGGATCGTCGCGCACCTACCGGCGCCGAAGGGCGACCCGGACGCCGGGCTCCGAGCATTGATCTTCGATGCCGTTTACGACGCCTATCAGGGCGTCATCGCGTTCATCCGTGTTTTTGACGGTTCGATCGCGTCGGGCGACAAGGTGAAGGTCGCCTCGACCGGCAAGCTCCTGGAAGTCGACAAGGTCGGCTTCTTCAGCCCCGCGCCCACCGTGAGCGAGAGCCTGGGCGTGGGCGAGGTCGGCTGGTTCACCGCGGGCATCAAGGAGATCGCCGACACCCAGATCGGCGACACCGTGAACTCGGCGACCCGCTCGGCAGGCGCCGCCATCCCCGGCTTCAAGCCGGCGATGCCCGTCGTGTTCAGCGGCATGTACCCGACCGACACCGAGGACTACCCCACGCTGCGCGAAGCGCTCGAGAAGCTGCGGCTCAACGACGCCGCCTTCAGCTTCGAACCGGAGACCTCCGAGGCGCTGGGCTTCGGCTTCCGTTGCGGCTTCCTGGGGCTGCTGCACGCCGACATCGTCCAGGCGCGGCTCGAACGCGAGTTCGACCTCTCGCTGATCGCCACCGCCCCCGGCGTCGTGTACGACGTGCTCGGGACCGACGGCAAGCGCTTCCGCGTCCAGAACCCCAGCGAGCTGCCGTCGCCCGACCGCATCGAGGCCATCTCGGAGCCCTGGGTGGCGCTGTCGGTCTTCTTGCCGGAGGAGTACGTGGGTTCGGCGATGGGGCTGGTGCAGGAGAAGCGCGGCACGCTGCGCGACATGGTCTACCACGGTCGTCGTGTCGAGCTCCGGTACCACGTCCCGTTCGGCGAGATCCTATACGACTTCCACGACCGCCTCAAGTCGCTCTCGCGCGGCTACGCTTCGATGGACTACCAGCCGCTCGAGTACCGCCCCGGCGACCTCGTGAAGGTGGACATCCTCGTGAACGAGGAGAAGGTCGACGCGCTGTCGATCATCGCCCACCGCGACAATGCCTACGAGTTGGGACGGAAGGTCGTCGACAAGATGGCCGAGGTCATCCCCCGGCAGATGTTCGTGATCCCCGTCCAGGCCGCGATCGGCGGCAAGATCCTGGCGCGCGCGACTGTGAAGGCCTTCCGCAAGGATGTTCTGGCCAAGTGCTACGGTGGCGACATCACCCGGAAGAAGAAGCTTCTGGAGAAGCAGAAGAAGGGTAAGGCGCGCATGAAGCAGCTCGGGACGGTGGAGGTGCCGCAGGAGGCGTTCTTGGCGGTGCTTTCTACGTCGGAGGGGTGAGGGCAATAGCCGCCGAGCGGTCGCGTGCCCCGACCGTTCCGCGGTGGGGAGCGAGCGAGTGACATTTGGGCGGTTGTTTCTGGGCTTCTTCGTCGTCTTGGTGGTGCCTGTCGTCGTCTCGTACGGGGTCGTTGGGATGCTTGGTCCGGGTCCGACGCTTCAATGGTCGTGGTACCCGGACGCCATACTGGTCGGGGGCTACATTGTGTTCGCGGCACTGCTCTCGTTCTACGTCGCTCGCCTTTGGACCGAATCCGTTTTGCGGTGGGTTCGCGACGTCGAGATGCGTCGCGATGGAGGAGGGCGGTCCGTTATCGCTCCACTGATCGCTCCGCTTGCCAGGGTTCGTTCAGGATACGAGGCGATGTTGGTCGATGAGAGGGAGCGAGCGTTGGAGGTGAAGGCGACGGCTGCGGCGGTAGTACACGACTTGCGGGCGCCCATTGTCGGCCTTCGGAACGTAGTGCGGCACATGTCCGAAGGTGCGGTGCTCAGGCGGCGCGGGGACGACGGGCTGCTGGTCGAACTCGCGACAACGACGGAGGAACTAGTTCGACAGGTTTCAGACGCGGTCAAGGAGATTCGAGCTTTGGCTACCGACGTTGCGGATCGTAGCGACCTACTGTCGCTTCGATCCATCGTCGAGCGTGCCCGCTCGAATGTGGATCGTGTCGACTGCTCGATCGAGATTCAAGGCGACGCGACTGTCCTGTGCGACGGCGACTTGATGTCGCGAGCTCTGACGAACCTTATCGAAAACGCGGCGCGGGTTGCTCGATCGACGGTCTGGGTCGAGATTCACACTGGACTCGTTCGAATTGCGGACGACGGTCCGGGTTTGCCGAGGCCATTCGACGAACTCGTTCGTCCGTTCGCTTCAGGCGGGCCAGGACGAGGTGCCAGCGGCCTCGGCTTGGCGACGACCGCTCGGGTTCTCCGCGCGCACGGCGGACGGCTCAAGCTCGAGCGAAGCGATGGCCGTGGCACGGTGTTGCTCGCCTACGTCGGGTCGGGCCTTGGGGTACGCGAAGAATGACTGAGACGCGAGCCATCAGCGTGCTGATCGCGGACGATCATCCGAGTTTCCGGCTGGGTGTCCGCGTGTGGTTGGAGCGCTTCGGAATTCACGTTGCGGGCGAGATTGGCTCGGTCGCTTCGCTGATTGCTTTCGCGGATCAGAACACCGTCGACGTGCTAGTTCTCGACGTAGCGTTGATTGACGGCGATGGAATCTCCGCGTTGACCACAATACGTTGGCGCGGAGCTGTCCCTGGCGTCTTGGTCTTAACGAGCCACGACGACAAGTTTACTGCACGCCGCGCTGCAGAGGCTGGTGTGGCTGCGTTCCTGCCGAAGGACGTCGAGCCGATTCGCATCGTCGAGACAGTCGTTGCGATCGCGCGTGGAGAGCGAACGGCTTCGCCCGTACAGACAACGCCCGAACTTTCGGGCCGTGAATCTGAAGTCTTGGCGCTCGTCGCACAGGGCTCCAGCAATCGGGAAATCGCTGACTTGTTGGGTATCTCGAGTGAGACCGTTAAGTCCTACTTGCAATCGGCCTTTGCGAAGCTGGGCGTCAACGATCGGACGTCGGCAGCCCTACTTGCGAGGGAGCACAAGCTGATTCCTTGAGGCCCCGATGACTTGAGGCGGACCACCCCTGATTGGGGGTGTTTTGAACCGCGTGCACACAACACGATGTGGTACGAGAGTGACACCATTGCTGTGTCGGAGGTACGCGATGCGCAACCAGCGTTCGGATAACGGTTTTGTTCTTGTCGTCACCCTTATCGTCGTGGGGTTGGTCGTCGCCGCGTTCGTCACCGCGGCGTCTGTGAGCATGGTTGGTGCCCGGCGTGGCGCCTCGTTCGAGCGTGTGTCATATCAGGCCCTCCGTGTTTCGGAGAACGCCGTCAACACCTTTGCGGATCGTCTCGTTGCCGCGGGGTATACCGGTGTGTTCTCCGAGCCGGGGATTACGGGTTGGATCGGTACAGACGTTAATCGCCTCGCGTTGCTCGTTTACACCGACCCAGGTGGTGCTGCAGTGATTGAACTGCGGGCTGGTTCGCGCGGCGATTCCGTGAACGTCGTGGCGACGGCGGTCGTCAACGGTGGCACGAAGACGGTCGTACGCGAGGTACGTCGAGCGGTCGGACCGCCGTTGAACCCCGGCGCACTGGCTCCACTCACGAGCCTCCCGGCAGTGCGCATCACAGGCAACGCAACGATTACGGGACAAGATTACCTCGCTGCTGGTGTCGACGGTACGCTGCAACTCGGAGCAGTCGCATCGGTTCCGGCGCCGCGTCTAGAAGGTGGCAACCTTCTCCTGTCAGTTTCGAACGGCGTGCTGGTTCGTCCAGGCTTCCACTTGGACCTCGATGGCCGTAGGTACCGAGTCGACTCAATGGCGAATCCGATGACAGATCCTGCGGCCCTCACGTTAAGCCAGGTGTACCCTGATCCCGTCGGGACTCCGCTCACTGACGTTTACGCGGCCTCGTTGGCGACCAAAGCAGCTCGGTCGATTCCTCTGGCGGTCGGTACGACCGTTTCGAGCATCGTTCCTTCAGCAACGCGGGTAAGTGTGCCTCACGCAGGAGCCGTACGCGTGGGAAGTTGCCTTCGGGTCGATTTGGCGTTTGACACGCAGCCCGGAACCTTCACCGCTGAGGTTATGGATATTGAAGATGTTGCTGCTGGTTCGGTCGCTAGCGCCGAAGCGATCCTCGATTTTACGAGCCCCAACTGTCGCGGCAACTCCACGTCAGTCCCTGCAAGAATTCCCGCCGGCGCGGCCCTCGTTACTGACGTGGTCAGTGTGGAGTCGGCAGCCGGCGTCACGAGTGGGGGTAACTCCACTCTGACGAACGGCAGCAACCCTAACTCCCAATGGCTCGCCGACCTCCTCGACCCTGCAGATTTTAGGCCTGAAGAGCTTTTCGAAGAGGCCTTCGGGATGACCAAAGCTGACTTCATCGCACTTGCCAATACGAGTGGTCAGGTCTTGAACGGCATCGCGAGAAAGGATACCTCTTACAACGGTGTCACGTATGCGCCCTCTGGAGCCGACAATAAGAGCTTTTGCGGAAACGGCTTCATGGTCATTGAAGGCGACGTTCACTTCACCGCGGGCAATCAAGCACTCACGGGCGAGTGCAATGGCCAAACAGGATTCAGCGGAATCGTGTACATCACTGGCGACTTCCGGCACCAGGGAAACAGCGAGTTTCGGGGAACAGTGATCGTCCAAGGACAAACGTTCATTGATGATGAAACGACGTCGATCGGTGATGAAGATTCCGTGGTCGCCGGTACCGGTCGGAAGGTGACGTACGATCTCGCGTCAATCTTGCGCGCAGGCGCGCTTGTGCCAACGTTATCGAACCCTGCGTGGATGATCGGGACTTGGCGTCAAGAGTGAGTACATTGTCCACCCGAGGACGTGGGTTTTCTCTCGTCGAGTTGCTTATCGCGATTGCGATTATCGCGATCCTTGCAGGGATTCTCACGCCAACTTACCTCGGCTTACGCGCGCGCAGTTCCGTTACCGAGGCTGTTCAGTTAGTCGCACGGGACATCGAGCGAGTCCGCCTTGACGGCCGGCGCCAGAACGTGATGACGTCCGTTACCATCACCGATGGCGCTTCGGCCTATGACCTCGTTTTTGGCGATGGTTCCACACGCTCTGTGTCGCTGCCAGAGCGCACACGGTTCACGGTCCCCACGTCACCGATCGAGCTATCCTTCACTCCACCATATGGTGTGATTACCCCAGGGCCAAACGGCGTGCATGAGTTCTCGGTGGAGTGGATCGGGACTGGTGGTGCCAATACCAGGGACGTGGGCGTCGTCGGGCTGATGGCAAAGGTCGTCATCCGATGAATCGGTCCAAGAGTGGCTTTACTCTTGTCGAGGTGCTCGTGGCCATCGCGATCCTTGGCATCGTTTCCGCGGGCGTCATCGGGTTCTTCGCGACCATCGTGACGACCGCAAGGAACACGGATCGCGAGCAAACGCAGACCATCTCAGCCAAAACGTTCCTCGAGCAAGTGGCGGAGGCGTGGAATGATTCGGTTGCTTTCTCCTCGACGGCGAACGTTCCGACCGGACTCACGGCACCGGCAGGATGTACGGCAGTGTCAGGAGCGCCATCGGCGCAAGGCGTCAAGACCATGGTGCTGACGTGCGATGCTGTTCAGGGACCATTTGTACTGAGCTTAGGAAGTATTCGATGAAGCAGCGTGGTGCGAAGGGTTTCACGATTGTTGAACTGCTCGTCGCAGCCGTGATCTTTGGCATTGTCCTGGCGGGCGTGGGCAGCTTCCTAATCGGCGGGTTGCGCTTTTCGGGTGCCGCGACCATTGCTGCGGATCAGCTCCGCGAGGTCAACGATGCGTCCGGATACCTATCGGACATGGTGCGGCGTTCCGCGCGTCTCGGGAGTTCTACAGGCTCCGATTGTGGCGGTGACGCTACCGCAGTCAGCTGCATCTCACTCGTCGTCCCAGCGGCCGACACTGCTGCTAGAAGCGTAGAATGGTATCATGGTGTTCAATTTCACCTGATTGAACGGGGAACGGTACCTGCGGCACAACGTTCGGACGATGCTTGGGCTGATGACAATACTTGGGCGATTGTTGAATACCGAAAACTGAACCTCGTGACGTGTACGGTGCCTGCGGCGCCGAACCCCGTACCTCCTTGCCCTGCGCCGGCAGTGACGGCGACGGCTACGGTCACTGATGGGTCATGGGCTGGACCGTACCTGGTGCTCGATCACGTCTCGGACCTCTCCACCTTCGAAGTTGTGGGCGACTCGGTGCGGCTTGCTATTCAAGTGGCGACGAGTCGACGTGGGACAATCACAGCTACGCCTACCGCCCCCCAGGAGATCGTCGTTTCGCTACGCAACGTCGATTGAGGTAGGTCTTTGGTGTTCGCCGCACGCCGACGTGATTGCCTAAAGTGGGCATTTTAACGCGTCTGTCGCTTGCGCGCGGTTCAACCCCATTATGCGCGCTTTCGCCCATTCACCCACAGATCGTCAGGTCGTCCGAGAGCTTAAGTCTGTTCGCTTTCGTAGATCCGCTCAGCTATTGGTACCTGTTCAGTCCGTGTTATCAGAAGCCTAGGGCATCGTGGATTCGCACGCCCCATGCCGCAAGCTCGACGTATGGCTTCGACCAGCGGGTTCACGCTCATTGAGTCTCTCGCAGTAGTGGCGATCGTTTCTGCGATCGCGCTCGTCGTTGTGTGGTTCGTACCGAACGCCGCCGCGTTCGACGCGCGACTTCTCGCCACGGCCATCACAAGCTCGCGGCTTCATGCGGTTGCGGGCGGTACGACGACCGAGCTCGGTTGCAACGCGGCGACGCCATGGCCGCAGTCGCTGCACCTGACGGCCCGTACAACGTGGCCCCCCCGCGGCCTCCAATTCACCCCCGAAGGTCTTCCTCGTTCGTGCGACGGCGGCGGCGTCGGCAACACCACCA
>JBGTIA010000447.1:0-5628 GCA_041745835.1 Ilumatobacteraceae bacterium
AGCAGCCACCGCAGCCGCAACAATCTGCTCGGCACGTTCACCGGCTACGGACACGTCGAGATGCATCGCGTGCCGGAGTGGTTTCGTGGGATCCAACTCCTGCATCCAGACCGTCGATCCGTGGCCGAGCGGATCCACGCCATTGTCGTCCGACGCCGTTGCATAGCCGAGCACCTCACGCCAGAACCCTACATCGACCGCATCAGGCAGCGAAGCGATCGCCACCTGCACCTCACGCACCGCACTGCGATCACTCTGTGCGCCACGACTTGCAGCCATTGCCGAAATTGCACGCGCTACCTCGACATGTCGCGGCTCGAGGTGCCAGAGGTCTCGAGTGAGTCGCACGGTGAGATGGTCAGACGCGACGGTCATCAACGCGTTCGATTCGGAGCCGACGATGTCGGCAAGTGCAGTCGCCAACTGTGCCGCTTCGAGGAGGGACGCCACCTTGAACAGGGCCGTCGCTCCGCCGTGAAGCACCACCCAGTCACCGACACCCTCAGCGTCGAGGAACGATGTCCAACCCGGCTCACTCATGGCATGCCAACCTAAACGACGGCCAGCCAAAGGTGACCTCGTCGTCCCGACAGAGCGGCCCCACTGACCGCTCACTGGGCCCGCGGACGGGGCCCGATGCTCGCCGTCGCGCCTGCGCGATCGGTCGCCGGTCGCCGGGAAAGTGCAGTGCGCTATTTGGGTAGATATCGAGTGGTGCCGCACGGCGCGCCACAGGGATTACGGGCGAGTGTTATCGAGCGATACCGCACTGGGGGTCGGCTGAGCTGCGCCGTGATCCGGACGTAAGGATTTGTCCGCCACGGGTATTTGCTATTCTCGAACGACGATTCAGAGGACTACCACCATGGCTGCAAGCAAAGAACTCGCCCAAGCTCTGTTCGCCATCTCTGCGCAAGGCGACGTACCATCTGTCGATGGTGGCGGGGGCTGGGGCCCACCGCGCCACCGGTCTGCCATGTCCGTGGCCGGCAGCCCAAGCCGAAGGGAAGGCCCGGAGAGACACGGCCACGAGCAGAGCGAGCCTTGTTGCTTCGATGGTCTTGCTCCTCGTTGTGACCGCATGTGGGGGATCCGGCGAGACGGGCACACAGATTTCACTCGACGGTGGCGAGACCGCAGCGGGTCCCTCGAACTACGGTTCTGCGTTGGCCGGTGAGGACATTACCAGCGAGGCTCCAACGCTCGCGGTGAAGGCTGGCGAGAACATAACCATCACCCTCGAAAACACGCACGGCCAGTACTCCCGAACGTCCGGACTTCATGATCTGGTGATCGTGCCGAAACTCGATGACCTCCAGCAACTGATCGCCTCGGGCAAAGTGGTCAATGCCCAGACCGGCGAAGTAATCGATCACGTGCTGTGGGGGGGCGGCAATTCCGAGGCTGCCGTCGGGTGAAAGTACCAGCGTCGAGTTCGTGCCGGACGAGCCTGGCAGCTACTACTACCTCTGCTCGATTCCAGGCCACGTTCGCCTCGGAATGATGGGTGAGTTCGTCGTCGAATCGTAGGAGGCGCAGCGCAATGATGGAGAAGACCCGGCGGCAGTCTTCGCCTGAGATCCGCTGTTTCGGAATGAAACGTAACCGTGCACCAACCGGGTAATGATATGTGAGGGCCCCTGCGGTCCCGCACGCCACTCCCCCGCCAACATGCTGGAACCTCGCACCGGAAGCCGCCTTCGCGCTCCGGCGGCTTTCAACTACGTCGATTCACGTAGCCGGCCGCCGGGTTTCGACGCTGTGATGTACGCCTTCGATCTGGCCGACAGCCCGGTGGCATCGTCGGCTGGACACGGTCGAGTCGGGTGACGTCACGTCGTCCAAGCTGCTTGAAGGCAAACGATGGCGATCCAACCAAGAGGCAGCGATACGCGAGACGTGTGAGTGGTCGTGTGTGTCGGGAGGCGCCTGACCTGGGAAAGGGAGTGATCCGGGGAGTCATGCGACAGGACCTGGCCGACGGTGGTAGTGGTCGTGTGTGGTCGTATGTGTGGTCGTGGGAGCGATTCGATGAGTCCCGCTTGCGCACGATCGACACCATGGACCGCACATCGATCATTCGAGCAGCACCCCCAACACCCCACCCGCATCGCCGAGCCCCCAGCGACCCCGGGAGCCCGTCGACCCGACCTACACCGGTGGCCAACCGCCGACGGACCTACACCGTCGCCGAAGTCGCCGCACTGCTCGGTATCTCTCGTTCGACGGCGTACAAGTGCGTACGCCGCGGGGAGATTCCGTCGCGGAGGTTTGGGCGACGCATCGTGGTCCTGCACCAGGACCTCGAGGGGCTCCTGACGTAGATGTCGCTTGTGCTCGAGGCGAGAACTCCCCGACGATGAGTGGCGCGTCGTAACTTTTGCGTTACGCTCAACGCATGGAGCGGCAAACGAGAACCGGGGCTGAGCGATACTTCGCTGAGCGCGCCAAGTCCCCAGAGTTCGGCGAGGCGTACGACGAAGCACGCCGCCGCGTCGACCAGATCGACCGGTTGGTACGAGCACTCGATGATCGTCGCAATGAACTGGGCCTCTCCAAGGCCGAACTCGCGCGCCGAGCCGACATCGCGCCCGAAGCCGTCAGACGACTGTTCAGCGCGGACGCTCCCAACCCGACCATCGCAACGCTGACGGCAATCGCAGATTCACTCGACCTCGAACTCGTCCCGCGCAAGCGCCAAGCGGTCTGAGTCGCTACTGCAACACGGTTCGTCGAACAACGAACTCGGCGCGTAGACGAATCGCCCGTCGATAGTCCCTCGAATCGGCGGCCGAACGTTTCGGCTTCGTCAATCCGTCGATCGCGACGATTGACGGACCGCCGAGATCGTCGGCGTGGCGCTCGAGGATGCAGAACAGGCGGTGGTTCATCCCCGCTCCCCGCACCCGGACTTCGTAGAACCCTGCCATCTCACCGTGCATGGCCTCCCACTTACCGCCCCCGGAAAATGCCGGCGGCGGTGCCTCGGCGACAGCGTCGAGGACTGCGAGGATCTCGGCGACCACCTTGTCCGACAGCCCGTCGAGGAAGTCCCTTGCAGGTACGGACTGGCGACGATCGTCGTCGGCGTGGCGCTGGAAGCAGTGCAGATTCCACGGTTCGCTCATACCTATGAGCCGATTCGTCCCGCGAGCGTCACGCTTCCTCCCCGTAGGTGGAACTCATGATCTGTTCAGCGGCATCCTTTGCGAGAGAGGGCACCACGTGGGAATAGAGATCGAGGGTGATGCCGACGTTGGCATGGCCAAGGCGCTCGGACACGACCTTGGGGTGCACGCCGGCCTTCAACGCCAACGTCGCGTGGGTGTGGCGCAGTTCGTGGAGACGGATCCGCGGCAGATCGAGTTGCCGAATCAGCTTGCGCCACGCATACGACATCGACTGCGGTCGCACGAAACCACCGAGCTCGTCGGTGAGAACCCAGTCATGGCTGCTGTCCCACGCCGGGCCCGCGGCGAGCCGTAGCTCCCGCTGGCGTTGGCGATGCTCGCGCAACGCCGCCATCGTCCGACGGTCGAGGTACACGTTACGGCGACTGCGTGCTGTCTTGGGCGGACCCATCACCGTGTCGGCGCCGACCTCAGTGATCGTGTTCGCCACGGCCAGCTGGCCGAGATCGAAATCGACATCACTCCAACGCAGACCGAGCACCTCACCGCGTCGTAGGCCGGTCGCTGGAGAACCCGGAACCCGATCCCATACGGGTGCCCCTCAACCGCTGCGAGGAACGAGCGCAGGTCCTCCGACGACCACGTCGTCAACTCGGTGCTCTCACCAGTCGGTGGACGTGCCGCCGCTGCCGCGTTGCGTGTGACCAGCCCCATCCGCTCGGCGTCGGCGAGCGACTTGCGCAACACCACGTGCGCGTGCCGCACCGTCTTCGGCGCCAGCGGTCCACCGCCGTGACCGCCGACTCGAGCAGGTCGGTGTAGCAGCGCTGCACCTGCATCGGCGTCAAGGCCCGCAGCTGATAGTTGCCGAGAAATCGAGTCAGCCGACCGATCGATTGCTCGTACCCGCGGGCCGTGGTCGGGCGCAGCGAGGGCCGGGCGGTGGCGAACCAGTCGTCGAGGTACTCGCCGACCTTGACCGTCGACCGCGACACCGCCATGCCGCGGGTCGCCGCGCCGACCGCTTCGGCCAGGGCCTCCTCGGCAGCACGCTTGGTGCCGAAGCCCTGGCGCAGGAGTTGGCGGCGCTTGCCAGATTCAGCGTGGAAGCCGGCGTCGACACGGAATGCCCAGCCTCCGTTCTTGCGGAACACCGACCCGCGAGCCATTCGAGACGCGTACGCGCCTTCGACGCTCTGTGCACCTTTTGTGCACCTTCTTCGATTTTTCTTGCGTCCACACGCCTTGCGTTTTACATACTCCCTGGTAGATGTGCCCGGGGCGGGATTTGAACCCGCACTCCACCTGAGTGGAAGGGGGGTTTAAGACTGTCGCAAACCGTCCGTTCGGTGCGGTCTCGTCCGGAGATCCATGTCCTGTGCGGGCACCCTGTCCGTGTCGTCCGTCCCGTGCCGCCCGATCCGGTCGGTGTCGGCGAATCCCGTGACCTTTTCGTGACCTTCTCTGGGCCTGGCGGCGGCGTGATCGTGTGGCCGATGCGGCCATCATGCCGGAGGAACTGAACCGCCAACCGCTCGCACGAGTCCTCGTATCCGAGTGCGTCGTCGATGGGCCTCTTCATCGCTCACGCCCGCAATCAGTGTCCGCATGGAGGGTCCCTCGTCGCTCAGCTCGACACGAAGCTGGTCGCGGACGTCGTCGAAGTCCGCCGAGCGGAAGTCGTTGAACTCATCGGCTGCGACGATCAGCTCCAGGCAGGTCCATAGATCGATCGCATCACGGTCCTCGGCTCGGGCCGACCGGGCGTGGAGCTTGAGGCCGAGCATGCTCGTGACGTCAGGAATCGACAGCTCGAGAGGAAGCTCGGTTCCATCGGTGAGGACAACGCTGCCGATGACGCGCACTGCCGGGCGCTTCAACGCCACGGCGAGTCCGCCGACTTCTGTGGTGTTGGTACCACCGTGCTGAACCGACGAGCGAAGTCGCGTTCGATAGCTGGGCACGAGCAGGTCGACGGTTGCCTCACGCGTCTGGTCAATCGAGAGCGACCAGCGATTGCCGGCCGCCTTCCGGTACCCGAGCGACGCCACCGCCTCGATCAACGAATCGTCGTGGAGCGCATACGGGGGCACACCGAAGTCGGCATCTGCAGTCGCTCGGATCGGATGTTCGAGGCCGAGCCGCAACTGGTGCAGCACCACTGCCACACCACCGATCAACCGATACGGGCTGTCAACGAGCAGCGCGCCGATCTCCGAGATCGCTGTGAAGCTTCCATCGGACGCCCGCGACGTCGACACCACCCGCAGCTCGCGGGTCATGACGGAGACGATTCCCGCTCAGCAAAGCGCGATGCAGCCTCGACGCGATCGTCGCCGCCGAGTCCAATGAGATCCGCGACGAGATGCAAGCGTGGCGCTACACGCAGACCGTCGAGCTGTTCGGCCTCGTCGGCGAAACGGTCGTCGGGAAACGGTCGGACGAGCATGCTCGCCGTCGCCGCACTGTCAGCGCGGACGAACCCGCACTCGTCCAT
>JBGTIA010000448.1:0-9931 GCA_041745835.1 Ilumatobacteraceae bacterium
TCGGCGAGGTCGGCCTCGCCGGTGAGCTGCGTCAGGTGGCGCACACACCGCGACGCCTCAGCGAGGCCGCCAGGCTCGGGTTCACGCGGGCGATCGCCCCGAAGAACTCGCCCGCTCCCGACATCGACTCCATCCGGGTCGTCAGGGTCGGCACGCTCCCCGAGGCGCTCGCCGCCGCCGGCCTGCTCTGAAGCACAACTCTGACCGTCGACCCTGACCGTCGACCCTGACCTCCGACTCTGACCGTCGACTCGGACCGCCACCCTGACCTCCGACCCTGACCTCCGATTTCTCACGTCCACCGAGGTTTGCTGGAGCCACAACGACACCTCGCGGCCTTGTTGCTCCACCAAACCGGGAGGGCCGGCCGGCGGGTGACGCAGGTCGGCCCCGCGAGGCCTGAGGACCTGCCGAGATCCCTGACGGAAATCCCTGACTGAACTTCCCAGCCGAAACCACCGACGTCATCTAGTATTGATTCGTGGAGCACCAGCACCGGGGGGCGAACGAGGCGATGCGTGATGCGCTCGCCCGTGTCGCTCCGGGGACGCCGCTGCGCGACGGTATCGACCGCGTCGTGCGCTCGAAGGCCGGTGCGCTCCTCGTGCTGAGCGACGATGCCGACGTGCTGTCGATCTGCTCGGGTGGGTTCCTCGTCGATGCCCCGTACAGCCCGCAGCGCCTGTCGGAACTCGCGAAGATGGACGGCGCCATCATCCTGTCCACCGACGGCGGCCGCATCGCGCGGGCGAACGTGCACCTCGTTCCGGATCCCTCGGTGCCCACGAGCGAAACAGGCACCCGGCACCGCACCGCCGAGCGCGTTGCGCGCTCGCTCGACGTACCCGTGGTGTCGGCGAGCGAGGAGATGGGCGTCATCAACGTCTACGCCGGCGGGAGCAAGCGGCAACTCCAGGAGGTCGGTCATCTCCTCGATCGCGCCAACCAGGCGCTGCAGACCCTCGAGCGCTACAAGGTGCGCCTCGACGACGCGATCACCAACCTGACGGCGGTCGAAGTCGAGGATGTCACGACCCTGCGCGACGTCGTCGCGGTCATCCAGCGCGGCGAGATGGTCCACCGCATCGCCGACGAGATCGAAACGATGATCATCGAGCTCGGTATCGACGCCCGCCTCCTCCGCCTGCAGCTCGACGAGCTCTACGGGGAGATCGACGACGAACTCGACCTGGTCGTTGCGGACTACCTGCCGGCCGGCCGCTCGGTGGCCGACACGCTCGAGGGCATGTCACAGTTGTCCGACGACGAGGTGTCGAACCTGCGGCTGACCGCCGATGCACTCTCGCCCGGACGTGACACGACCGATCTCGCCCAGGAAGTCGCGCCGAAAGGCATGCGACTGTTGCACCGCGTCAGCCGACTGCCGTCGGCAACTGCAATCGCGGTCGCCGACCATTTCGGCGGGCTCGCAAAGTTGCAGCGCGCCACCGTCGACGATCTGATGACGGTCGACCACGTCGACGAGTCGACTGCTCGCGCGATTCGCGACACGCTCAGTCGCGTGACCGAATCGACCATCCTCGACCAGTACAGCTGAGCTCGCTTCCTCTCGCGTGTGGCCCAGCACGGGCGGTTCACGCGAGGATGCTCGGGGTACCGTTCCGCAACCATCCGAAGGGAGCACGATGCCACGAACGTTGAGCGGGGTCGCATGGATCGTTGCGTATCTCCTCGCCGCGGCCGCCCCGCTCTTCTTCGCCGTGTTCAACGACGCCCCGGCAGCTCGTGGCCGCTGGCACGACTTCTCGGTGTCGCTCGGGTTCATCGGGCTGGCCATGTTCGGTCTGCAGTTCGCCCTCAGCGCACGGGTGCAGTCGCTGACGCGACCGTTCGGGATCGACGTCGTCATCCAGTTCCACCGCCAGATCGCCTATGTGGCAACCGCGTTCGTCGTGGCCCACCCCGCGCTGCTCTTCCTCACAGACGCCCCGATGGGCGACCTGCTGAATCCCGTGACCGCACCATGGCGGGCGCGATTCGGCATGCTGGCGATCGTCCTGCTCCTGGCACTGGTCGGAAGCTCGGTGTGGCGGACCCGACTGGGTCTGAGTTACGAGACCTGGCGGCTGCTCCACGGAATCCTGGCGGTGCTCGTCGTCGCCTTCTCCCTGATCCATGTGCAGCTCGTCGGCTACTACGTGTCGCAGCCGTGGAAGCAGGTCCTCTGGGCAGCGATGTCGATCGCAGTCGTGGGGCTGCTGCTGTATGTCCGCGTCGTGCGACCGCTCCAGATGCGCCGACAGCCGTACCGGATCGACGAGGTGGTCGACCGCGGTGCCGGGACGTGGTCGGTGCAGTTGCGGCCGGTCGGCCACGACGGCCTCCGATTCCGTCCCGGTCAGTTCGCCTGGCTCATCGTCGGCGACCACCCGTTCGGTCTCGAGCAGCACCCGTTCTCGATGTCCTCCAGTGCCGACGACCATGACGTCGTCGAGATGACGATCAAGTCGTTGGGCGACTTCTCCTCCACCGTCGGCGATCTTCCGCCGGGGACCACCGCCTACCTCGACGGGCCGTACGGGGCGTTCAGCACCGAACTGAACGAGGCCCAGTCGTTCCTGTTCGTGGTCGGTGGGATCGGCATTACCCCGGTGATGAGCATGCTCCGCACGTTCGCCGACCGTGGTGACCGTCGACCGTGTCATCTGCTCTACGGCGTGGCCAACCTCGACGAGGTCACCTTCGCCGACGTCCTGGCGGAACTCCAACAGTCACTCGATCTGGAGGTCGTCGTGGTGCCCACCGAGGCGCCCGACGGCTGGTCCGGTCCGAGTGGGTTCATCGACGCCGAACTGCTCGCCGAGCATCTGCCGGACCGTCGCAGAGCAGTCCAGTGCTTCGTCTGCGGACCCGACGTGATGATGGACGCAGTCGAGCAGGCGCTGGAGGATCTCGACGTTCCGCTCGGTCACGTCAATCTCGAACGGTTTGCGTTCGCCTGAACAGAGGGGATCAGTTCAATGCGCCATCGACTTGCGAGGTCCTTCGTGCTCGCCTCGGCCACCGGGCTGCTCGCCGTGGCCGCCGTCTTCGCGCTGGCGAGGAACTGACAGCATGACCAGGCTGATCATCTTCGGGGCTGGGGACGTCACGCACCGCTACATCCTGCCGGGCGTCGCCGAACTGATCGCCGACGGATCGGCACCCGACGACCTCCGCGTCATCGTCGTGGGACGTGACGACACGGACACGTCGCAGCTCCGCGCAGAGCTTCGGACGTCTCTCGACGTCGACACGCTCGGCGAGGAGGCGGTGGAGCGATTCCTGTCGATCGTCGAACGCGCACGAGCAGACGCCTCCGACCCCGAGGCGGTGCGCGCCGTCATCGAGGGCGACGGTCCACTCGTCGTCTACCTCGCGCTGCCGCCGTCGGTGTTCCCTGAGGCGATCGAAGCGCTGACAGCGGCCGGTGTACCGGAGGGGTGTCGGATCGTCGTGGAGAAGCCGTTCGGCACCGACAGTGCCTCGGCGATGGAGCTCAACGGCCAGTTGCATCAACTGATCCCCGAAGACGCCGTGTTTCGCGTCGACCACTTCCTCGGCATGAAGACGGCACACGACCTGCTGGCGTTGCGATTCGCCAACAGCGTCGTCGAACCGCTGTGGAATGCCGACCACATCGAGCGCGTGGAAATCGTGTGGGACGAAACCATCAGCCTCGTCGGCCGTGCCGGCTACTACGACGGCACAGGGGCAGCGCGGGACATGCTGCAGAACCATCTCCTGCAGTTGATGTGCCTGACCGCTATGGAACCGCCCCACTCACTGGCATCCGACGATCTCGCCGATCGCAAGGTCGAGGTGCTCCGCGCATGCCGTCCTTGGGACGACGACCCTGTTGCGTGGAGTCGCCGGGCTCGCTACACCGCCGGCAGCGTGGACGGCAACGACGTGCCGGCGTACGTCGACGAAGATGACGTCGACCCGGAGCTCGACACCGAGACACTCGCAGAGATGCGATTCGAGGTGGACACGCCGAGGTGGCGGGGAGTTCCGTTTCTCCTCCGCAGCGGCAAGGCGCTGGCCGACGACCGCCACGAGATCACGGTGCATTTCCGGCCCGCCACACCCGTCGACTGGTGCAACGCAGCGACGTCGCCCAACGTCCTCAGACTCTCGGTCGAACCGACCCGCGTGTCGCTCGGGGTCGCCCTGACCACCGACGACACCGTGTTCGGTCTGCGCAGCGTCGAACTCGTGCACGACCAAGGCGGGCCGGCCCAGAGCGCGTATGTGGTGATGCTCCGTGACGTGATCGGCGGTGGGAACGTGCTGTCCGTTCGCGATGACGAGGCAGTGGCGGCCTGGCAGGTCATCGAACCGGTGCTGGCTGCGTGGCACGCGGGAGCGGTCCCGTTGGAGGAGTATGCCGCCGGTTCGACAGGGCGGGCGTGACGCCACCCGTCGACCCAGTTGCTGTTCTGCAGCTGACGGCGCGCTCAGGGCCTGCGGGCCTCAGATGCGTTCGATGATGGTGGCGGTACCCATGCCGCCGCCCGTGCACATCGCGACGAGTCCGGTCTGCAGATCGCGACGTTCGAGTTCGTCGAGCAACGTGCCGATCAGCATCGTTCCCGTCGCACCGATCGGGTGACCGAGCGCGATCGCCCCACCGTTGACATTCACCTTGAGCGGGTCGGCACCCGTGTCTCGAAAGAACCTCAGCACCACCGCCGCAAACGCTTCGTTCACCTCGAACAGGTCGATGTCGTCGACGGTCATGCCGGCACGTTCAAGGCACTTGTTGGTGGCCGGGCCCGGTGCGGTGAGCATGATCAGCGGCTCGTCGGCGGCCACCGCCGACATCACGATGCGCGCACGCGGCGTGAGGCCATGCGTCTTGGCATAGTCGGGCGACGACACCAGCACGGCACCGGCGCCATCGACCACGCCGGAACTGTTGCCGGCGTGATGGACGTTGTGGAGCTCGACGCCCGGATACGTCTGTGCCATCAACTGGGCCATCGTGAGTTCGCTCTGCTCGAACGTGAAGTCGACGAATTTCGTGAAGCTGGGGTGCAGCGCAGCGAGACCTTCTGCGGTGGTCTGCGGTCGCGGGTACTCGTCATGATCGAGTGCAACCGTGCCGTCGTCGTTGCGAATGGTGATCAGGCTGCGGTCGAATCGGCCCTCGGTGATCGCAGCGGCCGCTCGGTGCTGGCTCTCGAGGCCGAGCGCGTCGACCTCGACACGCGTGTACCCGTCGAGCGTGGCGATCAGGTCGGCGGACAGTCCCTGCGGGACCTGCGGGTGTGTGGCGAGCAGATGCTCGTTGTTCGCGTGGAACCCATCGGTGCCATTGCGCGCCGGACGGCTCATCGACTCGACGCCGGCACCGATCACGAGGTCCTGGTGCCCGGCGCCGACACCCATCGCCGCGAACGTGACGGCCTGCTGACCGGAACCGCAGAACCGGTTCAGCGTGACGCCGGGGACCGAGACCGGCCATCCGGCATCGAGCACGGCCATCCGACCGATGTCGTGGGCGTGGTCGCCGGCGTGCGAACCGTTGCCACACACCACGTCGTCGACGTCCACCGGATCGAACCCGACTCGGTCACGAAGTCCGTTCAGGACCTGCCCGAGAATCCTCTGCGGATGCAGGTGAGCGAGGCTGCCCTTGCCCTGCTTACCGATGCCACGCGGCGAACGCACCGCGTCGATGATCCATGCGTCGCCGACTGTCATCCGATCGTTCTACTCGGTGACCGTCGTCGCAGTGGGGTCGGCGTTGGGATCGGCGACCGTGGGCAGGATCGCCTCCCACACCGCGTCGTCGTCGAACCCGAACGCCCACAACGCCACGCCGCCGAGCCGGTACTGCCGGGCGAGATCCATCCGGAGGGCGATGCCGTCGCCGTCGACGTAGTGGACCTGACGGGTCTGGACGCACGTGGTCGTTCCGTCGCTGACCTCGAGGTCGTACTCGAACTCCCACTCCCCGGTGGCGCTCACCGGGATCGGTGTCACCCCGCGCCGCTCGATCAGATCGTCGACCGAACGCGCCGAGACACTCGTACGCCCCGGGACGTCGTCGACCGGGCAGACCCCGCTGGTACGAACGGGCCAGTTGCGTCCGTACGCCGGCAGGCCGAGCACGAGTTTGTCGGGCGAGCCGGTTGCCTCGATGGCACCCGTGATCGCGGACTCGACCCAGTCGAGCGGGGCGATCGGACCGGGCTGCGACACGGAGTAGTCGTAGGTCATCATGCGGATCCGATCGACGTGGTCGACGATCGCCCCGTAGTCGTAGACCCAGTAGCCGCTCTCGGACGTCTGACCGGCGTCGTACACCGGTGGGATGCTGACGGTGAGCGAGCGACCATCGGCCCGCAGCGCCGCGGCCAGTTCCTCGATGAAGGCGACCCAATTCGGCCGCGTGTCCGCCCAGGTGTCGCGGCCATCGGCGAACGCGAACTGTTCGTAGTCGATGTCGATGCCGTCGTATTCACCGTCGTCGGCGAATGCCCGGAGCATGGCGACATGCTGGGTTCGCGTCGCAGGATCGGCGAGGATCGCCGCCATCTCCCCCGCCGGCATCGCATCGATGATCGACGGCAGCACGTCGACGTCGAGGCCGCGCACGGTGTCCATGAACTCCGTCGTCAACTCGGCCGATGCGTTCGGGTCGACGATGATCCGATCGACCCCGACGGCGTTGAACCAGAACGGCGACACCTCGCGCATCGAGGGAACCCGTTGGCGCGCATCCGGCAGCGATGCGTCCAGCGCCCAGTACGGAACCCAAGCGTCCAACGGGATGTCGGGCTTGGGTGGTGGCGTCTGTTCATTCGTCGCGACATACACGGCCATCCCGGCGACGCCGAGCAACGCGACGACGAGCGCCGTGAGCACGCTCAGCCGTCGACGCCCAGAAGCCGGAGGTGCACCGTCGCCGTCCTGCGGCGTGTCGTCGACCGGTGCGTCGCCGTCTCGCTCGTCAGCGAGGTCGAAGTCCGCCGAGATCGGCGACTCCGATTCCGACGAGCGAGTCGACGAGGGTGAGCCCAGGGGCGGCAGCGAGGGGGACGACATGGGGGACCCCCAGCGTCGCACACCCTGCGGCCAGCGCAGAGGCAACCCCGGTCGGTGAATCCTCGATCGCCACACAGTCCGACGGATCGAAGCCCAGCGCTGCGGCCGCAGCGAGATACGGCTCGGGATCAGGTTTGCCGTTGCTGACCTCGTCGCCGGTGACCGAGGCCACGAACGAACCTTCGGGGGCAGCTGCGATCACGGAGTCGGCGAGACGACGCCACGACATCGTGACCAGCACACATGGGATACCGGCAGCGACACACTCGGCCAGGAGCTCCGGCGCGCCGGGCCGCCACGGCAGTTGCTCGGCGACGCGCCGGATGACGCCGTCGAGGAGGCGCTCGACGACCTGCACCGGCTCCAGGCGGACCCCACCGCGGGTTCGCAGCTCGTGCGCCGAGTCGAGCAGGTCGAAACCGACCAGCGAAAGTGCGTCGGCCTCGGTCCAGGCGCCGCCGAACTCGGCGACCAATTCGAACTCGGCTTCGAACCAGTAGGGCTCGGTGTCGACAAGCGTGCCGTCCATGTCCCACAGCACGGCGGCGGGTATCACTCAGCTCCCTCGGAAGACGGTGATCTTGTCTTCGCCGATGTGTTCGCGCTTCTCGGGGTCGTCGATGCCCTGGCCCTCTGCCGGAGCCAGGCACAGCACGCCGAGCTTGCCCTCGGCCTCGTTGTGGTGGACGGTGAGCGCTGCTTCGCCGACGTGTTCGAGGTCGTAGGTCTTCGTGAGCAGCGGCTGGATCCGGCCCTGGTCGAGCAACTTGTTGGCCGCGTACGACTCGGCGTAGTTGGCGAAGTGCGAACCGATGAGGTTCTTCAGCTTCATCCAGAAGTGCCGGTTGTCGAACTCGACCATGTACCCCGACGTGGCAGCACACGTCACGACCGTTCCGCCGCGCTTCACTGCGAACACGGAGGCGCCCATCGTGGAACGACCGGGATGCTCGAACACGATGTCGACGTCCTCACCGTCGTTGACTTCGCGGATCTTCTTGCCGAAACGACGCCACTCGGACTCGTCCTGAGTGTTGTCGTCGGACCAGAACTGGTAGTTCTCGGCGCGACGATCGATGACCGCCTCACAGCCCATCCGGTGCAGCATCTCGGCGCGCTCGGGCGACGAGACCACGCCGATCGGGCGACCGCCTCCGTTGAGGACGTACTGCACCGCGTAGCCACCGATACCACCGGTCGCACCCCAGATCAGCACGCTGTCGCCCTGCTTCATCTGCGCGCCGTTCTGGCTGACGAGCATGCGATACGACGTCGAGCTGCACAACGCGTTCACCGCAGCCTCTTCCCACGACAAGTGGGTGGGCTTGGGCATCAGCTGGTTGGCCTTGACGACGGCGAGATCGGCGAGCCCGCCGAAGTTCGTCTCGAATCCCCAGATCAGCTGATTGGTGGCCAGCATCGAGTCGTTGTGCGCGCTCGGGTCCTGGTCGTCGACGTAGTTGCAGTGCACCGTCACCCGGTCACCGGGCTTCCAGTTGCGCACCGCCGAACCGGCCCGAAGGACCACGGCGGCCGCATCGGATCCGACGACGTGATACGGCAGGGCGTGACGCTTGCCCCACTCGTTCTGGCGGCCCATCTTGTCGAGGAAGCCGAACGTCGGCAGCGGCTCGAAGATCGACGTCCACACCGTGTTGAAGTTGATGCTCGACGCCATCACGGCGATGTAGACCTCGTCAGGCGCGAGTTCGGGTGTCGCCACCTCGCCGACGTGGAGCGACGTGCGAGGGTCCTTGTCCCACGACTCGACACCTTCGAACATCCCGGCGTCCTCGCGTCGGACGAACGCCGCCCGGTAGCTCTCGGGAACGGGCAGGTTGGCGATGTCGTCGCCGCTTGCGCCTGACTGGATGGCCTCGAGGATCTCCTGCATGCGCGGTGACGTTACTGACCGGTAATCATGACCGACAAAGCGGGGATCGGGCCGTTTTTCGGGGAGCGGGAGCGCGGAGTAGCGTTTCGTCATGGCTCTCACTGGTTCGTACATCGTTGCCGGCGCTCGCACACCGATCGGAAAGATGAGCGGGGCGCTCGCGTCGTTCTCCGCGGCCGACCTCGGTGGCTTCGCCATCGCCGCGGCACTCGAGCGCGCCGGGGTGGCTCCCGACGAGGTCGAGCACGTGATCATGGGTCAGGTGCTCATGGCCGGGCAGGGCCAGGTTCCGAGCCGCCAGGCCGCCGCGAAGGCCGGCATCCCGATGAGCGTGCCCTCGGTGAACGTCAACAAGGTGTGCCTGTCCGGGCTCAACTCGATCTATCTGGCCAATCAGATGATCGCCGCCGGTGAGGCCGACATCGTGGTGGCAGGCGGTATGGAGTCGATGACCAACGCTCCCTACCTCGCCGACGGTGCCCGCGGCGGGTTCAAGTACGGCAACACCGAGTTGCGCGACGCCATCATCGCCGACGGCCTGTGGTGCTCGTTCGACGCGTGCCTGATGGGCCTCGGCACGGACCGCTACGCATCGGGCGAGAGCCTTTCGCGCGAACAGCAGGACGAGATGGCCGTGAAGTCGAACGAGCGCGCTGCCGACGCCATCAAGGACGGGCGCTTCGCCGACGAGATCGTGGCGGTGGCGGTACCGCAGCGCAAGGGCGACCCGGTGCTCGTCGAGACCGACGAGGGCGTCCGCCCCGGCACCACGATGGAGAGCCTCGGTTCACTGCGACCGGCTTTCGACAAGGACGGCACGGTCACGGCCGGCAACGCCTCACAGCTCTCCGACGGTGCGAGCGCCGTCGTGATGATGTCGCGCGCCGAGGCCGAACGCCGCGGGGTGGCCCCGCTCGGTGAGTTCGTGTCGTACGGCATGGTGGCGGGGCCGGACAGCGCCTCGCTGCTGCACCAGCCCAG
>JBGTIA010000449.1:0-4749 GCA_041745835.1 Ilumatobacteraceae bacterium
CGCCGACGACCGCTGCGCTCATCGCGACCGAAGCGACGACCACCACCTCTGCGCCCACCACCCTGCCCCCGACCACGACCATCGCACCGAACATCGTCGAAGTGCCCGTCGTCGATCCCCCGCTCCGGGCGGTCGGCACGAGTGGTGGACAGGAGACCGCGCGGGTGCAGCAGCGACTCGTCGACCTCGGTTTCTGGCTCTCCGGCGTCGACGGCGGGTACGGCCTCACCACCACCCAGGCGGTGATGGCGTTCGAGAAGTACATGGGCTTCGACGCCGATGGACGGGTCGACCAGCAAACAGCCGACGCCCTCACCGCACTGGCCCTCCGCCCGAATGCCCGCGCGAACTCGGGCACATTGATCGAGGTCGACAAGGCCAAGCAGTTGATCTTCTTCGTGATCGACGGTCGCACCGACTGGATCCTGAACACCTCGACCGGCAACGGCGAGGAGTACACCGAAGAGGACCAGAACACGCCGGGCGAGATGATCACAGGTGTGTCGCTCACACCGAGTGGACTGCACCGGGTCAACCGGGAACGCCCCGAAGGTTGGTGGGAAGGCGATCTCGGCGAGATCTACCGGCCCAAGTACTTCGTCGGCGGTGTCGCCGTGCACGGGTCGAACAGCATCCCGAACTACCCGGCCTCGCACGGCTGCGTCCGTGTGAGCGTTCCCGCCATGGACTGGATCTGGGACAGCGGCATCATGCCGATGCGTTCCCCGGTCTGGGTCCACGACGGCGTCTGACTCCGCCACCCAACCCTGCGTTCCCGTGAACAACTCCACCCCTCAGAGGTGAAGTTGTTCACGAGATCGAGGGGCGGACATCTGGGAGACTCTGCGCATGCTCCCCGCCATCGGCGTCGTCCGTCCCTGGGCCGATCCACACGTCGTTTCGATCAACCGGCGCTCGATGCGACCACCGACGGAGGCGTTCGAAGATCTCGACGACGCTCGCGCCGGACGGACGTCGAGGTGGCGTCGATCGCTCGATGGGCGCTGGCGGTTCCGACTCTTCGACGACCCTGATCGAATCCCCGCGACCGCAGTGGAGAAACCTGCCGAGGGCGAGAAATGGACGTCGGTTGCCGTGCCGGGCAACTGGACGCTCCAGGGGGTGGGCGACCTGCCGCAGTACACCAACGTCCGCATGCCGTTCCCCGGGCCGCCGCCGCGCCTCCCCGAACGCAACCCCACCGGCGTGTACCGCCGGACGATGCAGATCCCTGCTGGTTGGCTCGACCGACAGATCGTCCTCCACGTCGGTGGCGCGGAGAGCGTGCATACGCTGTACGTCAACGGCGACGTCGTGGGATACGGCACCGACAGCCGCTTGGCGAGTGAGTACGACGTCACGTCGCTCGTGCGTGCCGGAGCGAACGACGTCGCGATCGTCGTGATGCGTTGGAGTGCGCACAGTTACGTCGAGGACCAGGACCAGTGGTGGATGGCCGGCCTGCACCGCACCGTGTTCGTCGAAGCTCGCGGCGCGGTACACATCGACACGCTGGTGTGCGATGCGGGCCTTCGAGGCGTCGGCACATCCGATCTCGTCGGCACACTCGCCGTCTCCGCCACGCTCGACGGCGCTGCGCCACCGGGGCCGGGATGGCAGGTCCGGTTCGGTGTCGAGACGATCCGCGGGCGTCGGCTGGCACGTCCGCAGACAGCCGACGTTCCACACCGGTTCGCGACGCCGTACCTCTTCGCCGGCCACACCGCCGGCACGACATTCGAACTCCCGGACATCGATCCGTGGTCGGCCGAGTCACCCGAGCGATATCGGGTCACCGCCGAACTGCTCGACCCCGAAGGGGCCGTCATCGAGGTCCAGACGCAGCTGGTCGGCTTCCGCAGTGTCGAGGTCCGCGACCGCCAGCTCCTCGTGAACGGCGAGCCGGTCTGGATCTTCGGGGTGAACCGTCACGATCATCACCCCACGCGGGGCAAGGCCGTGACGGTGGACGACATGCGCGACGACCTGCTCGCGATGCGTCGCCACAACATCACCGCGGTGCGCTGCTCCCACTACCCGAACGATCCGCGATTCCTCGACCTGTGCGACGAGATCGGGATGTACGTGGTCGACGAGGCGAACATCGAGAGTCACGCCTACAACACGAGCCTGTGCGACGACGCCCGATACCGCTCGACCTGGATGTCGCGGGGCGCCCGGATGGTGGAACGTGATCGGAACCATCCGAGCGTGATCATGTGGTCGCTGGGGAACGAGGCCGGCTACGGCGCGAACCATGACGCCCTGGCCGGATGGATCCGACGCGCTGACCCGTCGCGGCCGCTGCACTACGAGGGCGCCGTCTTCCACGACGGGTGGGTCGATGGTGGATCGGTCGCCAGCGACGTCGTCTGCCCGATGTATCCGACCATCGAGTCGATCGCCGACTACGGACGTCGAGGCGCCGGGAGCCGACCACTGATCATGTGCGAGTACAGCCACGCCATGGGCAACTCGAACGGGTCGCTCGCCGACTACTGGGACGTGATCACGACGACGCCCGGACTCCAGGGCGGGTTCATCTGGGAGTGGAAGGATCACGGACTGCTCGCTCGGCTGCCGAGTGGTAAGCGCGGCTTCGCCTACGGGGGCCAGTTCGGCGACGAACCGAACGACGGCAACTTCGTCGCCGATGGGCTGATGTCGGCGGACCTCGTGCCGCATCCGGGTGTGCAGGACGTGATGTGGGTGTACCGACCGGTGGTCGTGACGCTCGCCGGATCGAGCCTCGTGATCGCCAACCGGCGGAGCTTCACCGACCTGTCGGATCTGGTTGCGTCATGGGAGCTGCTGGCGGCCGGCGAGGTCGCTGCGGGGGTCCTCGACGTCGGTGAGGTCGCTGCGGGCGACACCGTCCAGCTCCCCCTGCCGTGTGAGGTGCCTGATGTCGCCGACGTGCAACTCACCGTCCGCTGGACCCAGCGCCGCGCCACGGCCTGGGCGCCCAAGGGCCATCTCGTCGCCTGGGATCAGCTCACCCTCCGCGACCCGTGTGCGGTGTCGTCCGATCCAGCTCCCTCCCCGAAATCTGCGCAGAATGGCCCGTCTGACGCAACGCCGGGTGCATTTTTCGGAGCGCTTCGGGCGGAGCCGAGGCTGAGTCTTTTCCGGGCGCCGGTCGACAACGACGGGTTCAAGTTGTTGCCCGAACTCGGTCGCCGCATCGGAGTGGGAGGCGACGGACTACGTCACTGGATCGACGCCGGGATCGACCATCGATCCGCCGCCGACCTCGTCGAGCACGACCATCACGTCACAGAGTTCGACGATGGCTCCCAGGTCCACACTCACGTGGTCGTGGTACCGGATGACCTCGATGACCTCGCTCGCGTGGGCGTCACGTTCGAACTCCGGCCCGGACTCGATCGGGTGCGCTATCACGGACGCGGGCCGCTCGAGAACTACCCGGACCGCAACCAGGGTGCGGTGCTCGGCGTTTGGGAGTCGGGCATCGACGACCCGCCGTACCTCGTGCCGCAGGAGTTCGGGCTGCGGACCGACTGCCGATGGTTCGAGTTCATCGACTCGACGGGAGGATCGGGTCTGCGCCTCGACGTCCTCGATCCGACGGTGATGCACGTGTCGGCCACCCGGTTCACGGCGCAGGACCTCTACGCCGCAGCGCACGAGACCGACCTTCGTCCTCGTCGCTCCCTCGTGGTGCACGCCGACGTCGCTCACCGCGGCCTCGGCACCGGAAGCTGCGGCCCCGACGTGCTCGACCGCTACCGCCTCGGTCCGGGCACCTACCGATTCTCCTACCGCCTGAGCGCTACATCGCGGGTCAGACCCGAGCTGTAATCCCGTCGCGATTACAGCGGGGGTCTGACCCCTGATGTAACGGAGCGGGCGCCGTTCTGTTCGTCGGTGAAGTTGTCGATGCGGTCGCCGATCCACTCGAACAGGCTCGCCTGCGCGACGACCTGGAAGACGAAGTACGCCACCAGCAGGACGATCGCGACGATTGCGGCGATGCGGATCCATCGCACGATCCGGTTCGTGTAGTCCGACACCAACGGCACGAAGTCGCGCTGCATCTGGCGCGCTCGTTGCGAGAAGAGGTCGGCCGCACGATCGACCTCGCTCCGGGCAGCACGCCGCACGTCCTCGACGATCTGCTGGTTGTCCGGGCGCCCGACTCGGCTCGCCGCGGCCGCCGCAGCGGCGGACGGCGCCACGTACTGGTGCGCCGCTTGGAACGCCTCACGATGCTCGTAGGTCAACAGTTCGGCGGCGCTGGGGGGTGAGCGCCGAGCTTCGGTCCAGTCGAGCCCGTCCCAGTACCGCAGACTGGTCAGGTTCTCCGGATCCGGATACCAGCCGGCACGGGGTGCGTCGACGCGCCGCATCACCAGGTGCGGGTCTCGGACCGGTCCGGTTCGGGCAGGTCGACGCGATCGTCGTCGGCGGGTATGGGCAGACCACCCTTGGGTCGCACCTCGTCGTCGGTGTCGTCGTCACCGCTCGCCGAGGCGAGCGCTGCGACGGTGCCCAGCAGGCCCGAGAACTCTGCAGGGATCACCAGCTTGGTGGCTCGACCGTCGCCGATGCGCTCCAACGCCTGCAGGTATTCGACGGTCAGCGTGGCCTTGTCGGCGTTGGCTTCCTTGATGCCCGTCAGGCGAGCCTTTGCGGCATTGCCTTCGCCCTGGCCGATCAGCTCGAGCTGCAACTTCTCGGCGCTGGCTCGCAACTCGATCGCCTGCGCCTGGCCCTCGGCGTCGAGCA
>JBGTIA010000450.1:0-2000 GCA_041745835.1 Ilumatobacteraceae bacterium
GGTGGCATAGATCTCAGGCTCGAGTGCGCGCATCATGTAGGTGATCTCCCTCGTCGTGGGTGGTTGGGTCGCACCCGTAGAAAATCACGGGCCAACCCCACGACCAGGGATGGTCAACAATCAATCCGCGCGGTCTCCAGACACAACGTGTACGTCGTCTCGATGCTCAGGAGGGTTCCGTCCAGTGTCGCTGAGCCGCCTCGATGGCCTCGGTCTTGGTCATCGCCCGCACCTCGTCGTTCGAGAACCCCGCCTTCGTGGTCAGCAGGTGCACCAACTCCGCCGGCAGTGGTTCGCGGTCGGGGAGCGGGCGAAGACCCCGGTCCGGCGAAACTCCGTCCTTGACGCAGGCCCAGAACTCTTGCTCCGAGACGCAGAGTTGGTCGCGCAGGATGTGGGCGAACATGCCCCGACCGATGTCGGAGCGATTCGGTGGATGCGAGATCCGGGTTCGCAGCACTCGACCGTCACCGATCGCCAACTCGTACGTGATGTGATGGCGTCCCTTGCGTCCCCGGGCACTTCGCACCACCGCCCAACCCTCGACCTCACAGAATTGCTGATGGTCCTGTCGAGTCGGGGGAGGAAATGCCATCAGCCGCCGAGCATCCAGGACCGAAGCTCGTCGTCGGTCGAGTGGTCGACGAGCTGCACCAGTCCCCAGTTGCGTTCGTGGTTCGGCGCCAGACGAAGGCGCGCCGACCAGTCCTCCGCGTATTCGCGAAGTGCATCGATCAGTTCGTCGATCGCGTCCGCAGCGTCATCACCTTCGGCGGCGACCGGCGAATCGGCGACGACGGCCAACCACGTGTCGTCGTCGGGGATCAACTGGACGCGATTGGCGTTGAGCGCCATCAGGTAGTGCACGAATCGATGCCGGTCGACGAGCACGGTCGAGCGGTCGTGGCGGACGACTGCCGCTGGACGTCCCTCCCCTGCGGCGTCGAGCAGGTCCTTCAAGTGGGTTCGGGCATCGGTGAACCGGTCGTATTGCACAGCGGGCATGTCACACCTCCGTTCGAAAGCGTACGCAACGTACGCAACGTACGCAACCATGCCTCGTAGGTCCGGTCCGTGATGTCAGGTGCAACGTGTACGTCTACGACGTCGACGGGTTGAGGAGTTGTCGGCGGAGGGCGAGGAGTTTGGGGGCGGGCTCTCCGTCGGACCAGGCGTCTGCCACCAGCACCCGCTCGTACGACTCCCACTCGTGGCGGACGCCAGCGAGGTCGCCAGCGCGAGCGTGTGCCTGCATCCGCAGCGAGATCAGCTCCTCATGGCCGGGCAGCACCCGCAAGCCCTTGCCGGTCGCCCAGAACACCCCGTCGGTGTCGCCGAGTGACAGCGCGTGCGCAGCGAACTCGGTGGTGACGGTGAGCGCCAAGAGCACGAGGTTCGACGTGATGCCCTCCGCATCCGGCCACAGATAGCTGGTGCCGGCGAACGGCAGGTCGCGGACGAGTTCGACGGCCGGCCGCAGCGTCTCGATCGCCTGGCTCGGAGGCTGCAACCGGGCGTGGGCCAGGCGATCCTCGACCAACTCTGCGTCGGTGACCACCAGATCGTGAACCGGCAACTGTTCGGTGAGTGTGCGCGCCACCCACTCCTCACCCTCGGGCGGAGTCACGAGACGGGCGAGTGCTCGGCGCGCCTCCGAGACGACATTGGCGAAGGTGGCGTCGCGCACATCGAGGTCCCACAGGGCCGTTCGTGCCCCCGTCCGGGTGGTGCGACCACGGTGTGTCGTGAGCCAGGCGATCAACTCCACCGTCTTGGATCGTTCGAAGCTGCCCGGTTCACCCGTGCGAGCGTGGATCTCGACGCCGCCGAGCAGGCCCACGACGATCTCGTGCGGCCGCGACTCGAATGGTGCGCCGACCTCGATGGCGCTGTGGTCCCCGTCCGCGTCGATACCGGGATCGTGTTCGTCGGACTCATCCGCCCAGTGGAGCATGTCGGTCGGGTCCGACGGCTCGAGTGGCCGGTCGGCGTCGGCGATC
>JBGTIA010000451.1:0-5672 GCA_041745835.1 Ilumatobacteraceae bacterium
AGCTGGTTACGGTGGTCGCCGGCGCCGACGCCGACGACGTCGTCACCGACCAGATCGTCGGGTGGCTCGGCGACCACCGCGGCGACATCCATGTCGACGTCCACCACGGCGGCCAGCCGCTGTACCCCTATCTCTTCGGAGTCGAGTGAACGCACTGGCGTTCCGCGACCTCGCCGCGATCGACGTCGACCGGCTGAAGGGTGTCGGCGACAAGAAGCGCACGGCGCTCGCTGCGATCGGGGTCGACACGCTGCTGGACCTGGTCACCTTCTATCCCCGTCGATGGGTCGACCGCTCGAACGAAGCACGCATCGCCGATCTCGAGCCGGGGGAGGAGGCGCTCGTGCTGGCCACGGTGCGGTCGGTGACCAAGCGGGTCACCCGCAACCGCCGCACGATGGTCAACGTCAATGTCGGCGACGGTTCGGGCCGCATGGACGTCGTGTTCTTCAACCAGCCGTGGCGCGAGCGCCAACTCCGCGAGGGGCTGCAGATCGCACTGTTCGGGAAGGCCGACGTCTACCGCGGTGGCCTGCAGATGGCGAATCCGGTCGTCGATCTGATCGGCGACCGCACGGGTCGCATCGTTCCGATCTACCCGCAGAGCGAGAAGGCCCAGCTCAACACCTGGGAAATCGCCGGGTGGGTCGAGGAGGCGCTGCGCCGCTGTCGTGAGCGTGGCATCGCCGACCCGGTGCCACCTGCGGTTCTGCAGCGTCTCGGCTTGCTGAACCGCTTCGACGCACTGGCGAACATCCATCTGCCGGAGTCGATTCGCGACAAGGAGCAGGCGCGCCGCCGGCTCGCGTTCGACGAACTGCTGCGAGTGCAGCTGGTGCTGGTGCTCCGCAAGCGTGCAATGGAGCGCGACCAACGTGGGATCGCGCACGTCCTCGATGGCGATCTCGTCCAGCGGTTCCACGACGCCCTTCCATATCCGCTGACCAGCGCGCAGCGTCGTGCCATCGCCGAGATCGAGCACGATCTCGCAGCGCCCCATCCGATGCACCGGCTACTCCAAGGCGACGTCGGCTCGGGCAAGACGGTCGTGGCGGTCGACACGATGATGGTGGCAGTACAGGGCGGGCACCAGGCCGCGCTGATGGCACCCACGGAGGTGCTCGCCGAGCAGCATGCAACCGGGGTGCGGGCGCTGCTCGACGGTGTGAGCGTGCCAGATCCCGGCAACCTGTTCGGCGACCGACCGCTCCGCGTCGAGCTGCTCACCAATCGGGTGACGGGCTCGGATCGCAAGGACGTCCTGGCCGGCCTCGCCGATGGTGCGGTGGACATCGTGATCGGTACCCACGCGCTCATCCAGGACGCCGTCGACTTTGCCAGCCTCGGTGCCGTCGTGGTCGACGAGCAGCACCGCTTCGGCGTCGAGCAGCGCGCTGCGCTGCGGGCCAAGACCGTGGGCGGTGCCGTTCCCGACATGCTCGTGATGACGGCGACCCCGATCCCGCGCACTGCGGCGATGACGGTGTACGGCGATCTCGACGTGAGCGTGCTCGACGAACTCCCGCCTGGCCGCACCCCGATCGTCACCAAGTGGGCCGAGGGGCCACTCCTCGAAACAGAGGTGTGGGCCGACGTGCGCGCCCAGGTGGCCGACGGGCGTCAGGCCTACGTGGTCTGTCCGCTGATCGGCGAGAGCGAGAAGCTGGAGGTCGCGTCGGCCGAGGAGACGTACGAACGCCTGGCACACGACGAACTCGCCGGTTTGCGGATCGGCCTGCTGCACGGTCGCCTCACGCCCTCGGAGAAGGAGGCGACGATGGCCTCCTTCCGTGCCGGCGAGCTCGACGTGCTCGTGGCCACGACCGTGATCGAGGTGGGCGTCGACGTCGCCAATGCAACGGTGATGGTGATCCTCGACGCCGACCGCTTCGGCATCGCGCAGCTCCATCAACTCCGCGGCCGGGTCGGACGTGGGGCCCACGCATCCACCTGTTGGCTGGTCACGCAGCAGCACGATGAACCCTCGGCCCGTGGAAACGAGGCGGGCGGGGATCCGATCGGGAATCCACGGGTCGAGGCACTGGTCGCGACCACGGATGGCTTTGAGCTCGCGGAGATCGACCTCGACCTGCGTGGAGAGGGCACGCTGATGTCCACCGCGCAGAAGGGCCGCAGCGACCTCAAGCTCGCCTCACTGCGGCGCGACCGCAATCTCGTGGAGCTGGCACGCGAGGCGGCATTCGAGATCGTCGACGCCGACCCGGAACTCGCTGCTCACCCGGAACTGGCCGACGAACTCGCGCTGATCTTCAGCGAGAGCGACGAGGAGTTCCTCTCGAGGAGTTGATCATGCGCGGCCGGGGTTCTCTCGGCGTCGGTGCCGGAATGCGGCACGGGATCTGGGGAGATCGCCGGGCGGGGGTTCGGTCAGTCGCCGCCGGGGCGGGAGCCGGTCCTCCCGGACCCGACCCCAGAGGACCGTTCAGTCGCCGCGCGCTCTCTCGGCGTCGTCCTCGTCGGACATCACGAGGTCCCAGCGATCGAGGCAGTCTTCGCACCGGTACGCAACTACGTCACCGGGCTCCCAGATCCCGTCCTCGCGGGGATGGGTGAGCAGGAAACAGCGCCCGCCACAGTCGATGCACGTGATCTGGGGCGTCGGAGTGAGCACGACCGCAGTCTTACCGCGTGGCGTGGCCGTTCGCCATCTGCTCGTATCCTCGCCGCATGCGAGTCGTGGCGGGAGAACTGGGTGGGCGTCGGTTGGCGAGTCCGCCCGGCACGGCGACCCGGCCCACCACCGACCGCGTCCGAGAGGCGATCTTCAACTCGCTGGGCAGCTCCGGCGTGCTCGAAGGCGCCGTCGTGGCCGACCTCTTCGCGGGGAGTGGCGCGGTCGGCATCGAGGCGCTCTCGCGTGGGGCGGCGCGCTGCGTGTTCGTCGAGCGCGACCGGGGGGCACTTCGTGCGCTGAACGACAATCTCGACGCCCTGGATCTCGACGATCGGGCGAAGGTGTTCGCCGCCGATGTGATGTCGGTCGTCGGCACCGTCGACGCTGACATCGTGTTCGCCGACCCGCCCTACGAGTTCGATTCCTGGCACGACCTGCTCGGCCGGGTCACCGCCGATCTCGTCGTCGCCGAGTCCGGTGCGACGGTGACTGCTCCGAGCGGATGGAACGTCACTCGCGACAAGAAGTACGGCCGCACCCGCGTGACCTTCCTGGAACGCAGTTTCGATCGCGACCTCGAACGCAGCCTCGAATGACCGGTGACGCAACGGTAGGGTCTCACACCCAATGAGCACGTCACTGCGGGTGCTGTATCCCGGGAGCTTCGATCCGATCCACCTCGGCCACGTCGACGTCATCGAGCAGGCCAACGAGCTGTTCGGATCGGTCGTCGTCGCGATCATGCACAACGATGCGAAGACGTCGGGGTTGTTCGGTATCGACCAGCGCGTCGAGATGGCCACCATGGCCCTCGCGCATCTCGACGGTGTGAGTGTCGTGGCGCAGACCGGCCTCGCCGTTCAAGCGGCCCAGCGCGCCGACGTCGACTTCATCGTGAAGGGCCTGCGCACCTCGGGAGACTTCGAGATCGAGCAGCAGATGGCCCACAACAACCACGGGGTGACCGGCGTGCGCACGGTGTATCTTCCCTGCCGCCCCGAGCTGGGCTACATCAGCAGCCGCTTCGTGCGCGAGATCGCGAAGTACGGTGGATCCATCGACCATCTCGTCCCCGCCCACGTCGCCGACGCGTTGCGCCGTGTGAACGAGAACTGAGTAATCATGAGCTACGACGACGGCGATCGCGACGAGTACGACGACATCGACGACGAGTATCCGGACCCGGGTGTGCCCGGTGGGTTCGTCGGCGATGCGGAGACACTGCTGCGGCGTGCGATCGACATCATCGCCACGGCACCCACGATGCCGTTGTCATCGTCGCCACGCATCGATCGCGACGAGATGATCGAGCTCCTCGAGGAGTCGTTGCATCGTCTTCCCGAAGAGTTACGTCAGGCGCGCTGGATGCTCAAGGAGCGACAGGAGTTCGTCGCGAAGACGCGTCGCGAGGCCGACGAACTGCTCGAATCGGCTCGGGTGCGCGCCGAACGGATGGTTCAGCGCACCGAGGTCGTGCGGGCCGCAGAGCAGCGTGCTCGCCAGGTGATGGAGACCGCCGAGGCGGACTCGCGGCGTCTCAAGCACGAAACCGAGGACTTCCTCGACCAACGGCTCGGCTCGTTCGAGATCCTGCTCGACAAGCTGCAGAAGACGGTCGGCGCAGGTCGCCAACGCCTGTCGATCGGCGGCCCTGTCGACGAAACCAACACGATCGAGGAAGACGACCTCACCAAGGGGTTCTTCGATCAGGACCACTGATCGAGACCGGAGGCCCCATGGCCGACCCTTTGCGACCGTTGCGAATCAACGCCGTCGAACTGCTCCGGCAGCCCGGAGCGACCCGGGACGTCGCGCTCGACGTCGACGCCGCATCGCTCGACGTCGAACACGATCGGCTCGTCGGCGAGATCCACGTCCAGCTGCGACTCACTGCGCTGAACGACGGCATCGACGTGGACGGAACGGTCAGCGCGGCCTGGGCCACGGTCTGCCGGCGCTGCCTGACCGACGTGTCCGGTACGGCGATCGGCGTCGTCGACGAGCTGTACCAGATCGAGCCGCTCGATCCGGATGCGTATCTGATCGAGGACGGCCAGCTCGATCTCGCTCCCCTCATCCGGGAAACGGCGCTGTTGGAACTCGACATCGAGCGGGTCTGCCGTGACGAATGCGCCGGGTTGTGCCCCGTCTGCGGGGTCGATCGCAACGTCACCGACTGCTCCTGCGACACCGCGGTGAGCGACGAGCGCTGGGCGGCCCTCGAGGGGTTCGTTCCCGACGACGACTGAACAGCCAATCACGTTTGTGTGTGGTTTCCGGTGGTGCGTCCCACCCGAATCCGTACGCAAGCGTGGTGGTGAAGCAATCCGGCAGGCTTGCGGCGGTGTCCGATGGCAACGGCTCGGCCCCCCGATAACGTGATGCGGCCGTTGCGGCACGGTGAGCCCGAATCAGGCCGCCGATCCAGTACCGGTCGTACGACGACCGTCCCCGAGAACCAGGAAGCGAACGATGGCCGTTCCCAAGAAGAAGACCTCCAAGTCGAAGACCCGCAGCCGTCGGGCGAGCGCCTGGCGGCTGAACGCTCCGGCTCGCAGCCTGTGCCCGCGATGCGGCAACGCGAAGACCCCGCACGTGGTGTGTCCGTCGTGTGGCTGGTACCGCGATCGCGTCGTCGTCGACGTCGGCTGATCCACTGAACAACGGCATGCTCCCCGTCGCCGTCGACGCCATGGGCGGCGACGATGCTCCCGGGCCGATCCTCGCCGGAGCTCATCGTGCTGCGGCCGCAGGCATTCCCGTCGTACTCGTCGGCCCAGCGGATCTCGGCGGCCGAGAGCTGCCTGACGGCACGATCCTCGACCTGATCGAGGCCACCGAAGTGATCGGCATGCACGACGATCCTGCGCAGGGCGTCCGTCGGAAGAAGGACTCCACGCTCGTGCGCGCTGCCGAGGCCGTCCGCGACGGCCGGGCGAGCGCAATGATCTCCGCCGGCAACACCGGCGCCACGATGGCGGCTGCCCTGGTTCGGATGGGCCGGATCTCGGGTGTCATACGCCCGGCGATCGCCACG
>JBGTIA010000452.1:0-4762 GCA_041745835.1 Ilumatobacteraceae bacterium
GCTGGCGACGGCGTCGACGCGCCGGGACAGCTCGGCGAAGCTGATGGCGTCGCCACTCGCTAGGTCGACGAAGGCCTCGGCGACATCGTTGCGGCGTTCGTCGAGTGCAGCGCACAGCGGTCTCACCGCCGGGTCGTCGGGCGCCGCTGGATCGACGGACCTACGACCGGCGAGTCGGCCGTCGAACAACTCGGTCAGCCAGGTCTCCGCGACCGCAGCCACATCGGCTTCGGCCATCACCAGGTGGTTGGCGCGCGGGAATCGATGAGTGGTCGCGTTGGGGAACCTGCCGGCGAGGTCGGCGGCGAAGTCGTCGTCGAAGACCGGATCGCGGGCCCCCCACGCCAGCAGTACCGGCGCCTTGATCGACTGCAGCCGATCCGCGACCTCGGCGATCGCCGACTCAGACGGATGTCCGGCCTGCAACGGAATGTCACCGACGAAATCGGCGATCGCGGCGCGAGCCGGAGCCGTGCGATACGGAGCGCGAAACGCCTCCCGAGCGACCTTCGTGATCCGACGGCCCGACAGCCGCACGGTGCCCTCGACGAACACCGATGTGCCCCGACACAGAGCGTCGAGCAGCCACGGCGACGCAGCGAGTCGGATGATCCCCGGCGCCGAACGTCCCTGCGGTACGGCGATGCCGGTGTTGCAGAGGATCATGCCCGCCACCTGGCGGGGATCCTGGACCGCCCAGCCCATGGCGATCGCCCCACCCCAGTCGTGCGCAGCGACCACCAGCGGCGAACTCCGGCCGAGTTGCAGCGCCACGATGATGTCGTCGAGATCGCGGACCCGGTCGGTGTAGCGGCGCGGCGCTGTGCGATCGCTGTAGCCCATGCCGAGTTGGTCGACGGCCACCACCCGGTAGGTGGAGTTCAGCCGGCGCAGAAACGTCGCCCAGGCGTACCCCCATGTCGGGTTCCCGTGCACGCACAGGACGACCGGAGCGTCGGCGTCCGGGTCCGCAACATGGTCGGGCGCACCGGTGTCGAGCACGTGCCAGCGATGCGTGCCCCCTTCGTGGCTGGCGACATCGAGCTGACGTGACCAGGCGGGATCGAGACCCCACCGGCGCCAGGTCTCTGCGTCGGGAAGGGGCGGGGTGGCGTCGGCCACCGTACGTTCGCCGATCGGACGAGTGGGCGCCGTCACCAGACGATTTCGGTGAAGCTCGTGTTGAGCCCCGACCCGATGCCCATGCACAGCACGCGATCGCCGACCTGGATCCGATCGGCCGACTTGGCCAACGTCAACGGGATGGCTGCCGGACCGACATTGCCGAACTTGGGGAACGTCAGCGGGACCCGCTCGGGATCGATTCCGAGGCGTTCGGTGATCAGCCGGGTGTGCACCTGGCTGACCTGGTGCACGATGTACCAGTCCATCCCGACTTCCCAGTCGAAGTCGTGACCCGAGTGCTTCCAGGCGGCCTCGACGAGATCGAGGCCGGCCACGAGCAGACCGTGCGTATCGGTGGTCATCCGGTCGAGGTCACCGACGCAGAGCTGATGGTGCTGGGTACCGGACCGAGCAATCCCCCCGACCAGACGGTGGGCGTCGGGGTGCTCGTCGAGGCGGCACAGCACGGCGGCTGCGGCGCCCGACCCGAGCGTGAGCGACGCGAACTCGGAGAAGACGTCGCCGGCCTCGATCGTCGGCTCCTGGAGGCGGGCGATCGTGGTCTGCTGGGTGAAGCGGCTGCCTTCGCCGTCGACGATGAGGGCGTAGTCGATCGATCCGCCGTCGACGGCGGCCGCGGCGATCTGCATGCCGTTGATGAACCCGAGACAGGCGTTGCCGACGTCGAAGTTCAGACAGCTCGGCGCCAGCTGCAACTGGTGGTGGACGGCGCAGGCCACCGACGGCTCGAGGTGATGCTTGCACACGGACGTCGAGATCAACATCCCGACCCGCTGGGGATCGATCCCGGCCGCATCGAGGGCTGCTCGGCCCGCCATGGCGGCCGCCTGGTCGAACGTGACTCCCTCCGGCCACCAGCGACGCTCCTCGATGCCCGCCAGATCCGTCAGCGTCCCGGGCTTCAGGCCGGTGCGTTCGTAGGTCTCGGCCAACTGCTCGTCGATCCACGCCGAGGTGACGACCTCGGGAGCATCGACCGCTTCGACCGCCAGCACACCGACGTTGCGGTGGGTCATTACGGAGTTCTCGGTCATCGGCGGTCCTTTCCCATGGGTGGGCCGCAGCCTACGCCATCACATCGACACCCGTTCGGTCGTTCCCGGGTGGCCCTGGAGGGTTACCGTCGCGCCAGCACGGCCAAACAAGCTCAGGCGAACCCGCCGCGAGTCGATCGCCACCAGGAGGACGAATGGAACTCGAACCCGGCAAGGTCGCTGTCGTGACCGGGGCGGCGAGCGGCATCGGCCTTGCGCTGGCACACGCCTTCGGAGCCCGAGGGTGTTCGGTCGTGCTCGCCGACATCGACCAGGGAGCGCTCGATGCGGCCGCAGCCGAGGTCGGCGCCCATGGCGTCGAGACGCTGACCGTCGTGACCGACGTCAGCAAGGCGGCAGAGGTCGAGGCGCTCGCGACGGCCACGATCGAGCGATTCGGCGCCGTGCACGTGGTCTGCAACAACGCCGGCGTCGGTGGCGTCGGCGATCCGTGGTTGGGTCCGATCGAGTCGTGGGAATGGGTGATCGGGGTCAACCTCTGGGGTGTCGTCCACGGCGTGCGGGCGTTCCTGCCCCACATCGTGATGTCGGGCGGTGGCCACATCGTGAACACCGCCTCGATGGCCGGGCTGTATCCCGGCTTCGCTGCGCCGTACGACGCGACCAAGCACGCGGTGGTGGCGCTCACCGAGGGCCTGTACAACACCGTGCAATCGGCGCAGCTACCGATCGGCGTCAGCTGTCTGTGTCCGGGATGGGTGCGAACCGGCATCGCCGAGTCCGAACGGAACTGGCCGGCAGAGCTCGGCGAGGCTCCCGAGCGCACGGCTGCCCAGGAGGTCTCGTTGAACTACCTGCGACGCGCCATCGACGAGGGGATGCCGCCCGCTGCGGTCGCCGATCTGGTGGTGGAAGCGATCGGCGACGACCGGTACTGGGTGTTCCCGCACCCCGACTGGCTGGAGATCGCAATGGAGCGCTTCCACTCCATCGGCGAGGGGGCGAACCCGTCGCCACCAGAGGAGTTCCCCGGTATGCCGCCACGTTCGCAGATGCTCGCCGAGGTGATGGCCGCGATGCTGGCCGAACAGCCCGGCGCCGACTGACGACCAACCACGTCCCAACCACGTCCCATCCACGTCCCAACCACGTCCCAACCACGTTTGCGCTGTGATTCGGGTGGACCGGGTCACCCGAATCCTCACGCGAACGTGGGTTGTCAGCCGAGGCGGTACACGCGGGCGGCGGTGCCGCGCAGCATGGCGTCACGTTCGTCGGCCGAGAAGTCGGCGACGAGCCTCTTGAAGGCGTTCCAGACCGTGCGATACGACAGCGAGAGGCGGTCGACGGGGAAGTTCGACTCGAACATGCAGCGCTCGGGTCCGAACTGCTCGATCGTGTGGAGGTAGTAGCTGCCCTGGGCCCCGAGGAACTCGTCGGAGGTCGGCGGACGGTCAGCGGTGTGCCATCCGAATCCGTTGTCCGGCATCGCGAGGCCGCCGATCTTGGCGACGACGTTCTCGCAGCGTGCGATGGCGGAGATGTCCGCCTTCCACTGCTCGAAGATGCCCGCCCGTTGCGGCGCATACGTTCCGACGCCGAGCGGCGTCCCGAAGTGATCCAGCACCAGGGTGGTCGACGTCACGTTGCGTGCGAGATCGAGGAAGTCCCGGTTCTGATAGTGGTAGTGCCACGTGTCGAAGCTGAGCCCCCGCTCCCCCAGCCGTGCGACACCAGCCCGGAACGCCGAATCGGCGTACAAACCGGCAGGCGCTCGGCCCGGGATCATCAGCTCATCGGGATGCAGCGCGTGCGAGCCGGCATGGCGGATCCCACGAAACCGACCCTGTGCCGCCACGTCGTGAGCGTCGAGCACGGCTTCGAGGTTCGCTCCGGTCAGGTCGGCGTGGGCGACGATCCCGCCCATCACCTGCCGTTGCGAGCTCTCGGCCTCGCCGGCGACGAAGGTCGTCTCGCCCACCGGGGCGAACTCGTCGTCGTTGGTGCTGCGGTCGTAGGCGGCACCACACTCGACGAACACCGTGTCGACCACGTGGTGGCCGCTGCTCAGATCGCGCTCGAGGTCGGCGAGCCCGTACGGCATCGAGCCCCCGGATGGCCACAGGTGGTGGTGCGGGTCGATGATCGGTGCGTCGGGATCGACCACGTCCTCCACGACCGAGTCGAGCCAGGCGGGCGATCCGGGAACCGGTGGTGCGGACACGGCCGTGAACCTACTCGTCGGTGTCGTCGAGCCTCCGTACGAGCGTCAAGCGTTGCACGGGCTCGCCGAGCAGCTCGCTGAGGGTGTGGTTCGGAACGCAGCTGACGACGTCGGCGCCCAGCCGCTCCAGCGCTCGACGTCGCGAGCCCTCGCGTTCGTTGAGCTCGCCGTACCAGGCGCGGTGCCCGGCGACACGGCATCGTGCATCGACGTGATCGACGAGCGAGCGAGAGACCGTGAGGGTCCGCGCTCCGGAACGCACGTTGAGGTGCGCATGGACCGGCGCAGGCGGTGACCTCCGAGCGCTGACCAAGGCACGGGCGTCGCGAGTCCGTGCCCGGTAGAACGTGCGGCTGTCACGGTCGAGGCGACCGACGAGCCCGGCGGCGGCCACGTG
>JBGTIA010000453.1:0-4012 GCA_041745835.1 Ilumatobacteraceae bacterium
CTCGAAGAACGTCTCGACGAACTCCGGCTTGCCGCTGTAGCGGGCCCGGAGCTCGGGATTCTGGGTCGCGATGCCCACCGGACACGTGTCGAGGTGACAGACGCGCATCATGATGCAGCCGGACACGACGAGCGGCGCAGTCGCAAAGCCGTACTCCTCGGCGCCGAGCATCGCAGCGATCACGACGTCACGACCGGTCTTCATCTGTCCGTCGGTCTGTACCACGATGCGGTCGCGCAACCCGTTGAGCAGCAACGTCTGCTGGGTTTCGGCGAGCCCGAGCTCCCATGGACCTCCAGCGTGCTTCAGCGACGTCAGCGGACTGGCGCCCGTTCCGCCGTCGTGGCCGGAGATCAACACGACGTCGGCCTTGGCCTTCGACACACCGGCGGCCACCGTGCCGACGCCGGTCTCGGCGACGAGCTTGACGTGGACGCGAGCCGAGGGGTTGGCGTTCTTCAGATCGTGGATCAACTGCTTGAGATCCTCGATCGAGTAGATGTCGTGGTGCGGCGGCGGGCTGATCAGGCCCACACCCGGTGTCGAGTGTCGAGTCGCTGCGATCCACGGGTACACCTTGTGGCCCGGGAGCTGACCGCCCTCACCCGGCTTGGCGCCCTGAGCCATCTTGATCTGGATGTCGTCGGCGTTCGTCAAGTACTCCGAGGTCACGCCGAAGCGACCCGACGCGACCTGCTTGATCGACGAACGCCGCTCCGGGTCGTACAACCGATCGGCGTCCTCACCGCCCTCGCCCGTGTTCGACTTGGCGCCGATGTGGTTCATGGCGACGGCGAGGGTCTCGTGCGCCTCGGCGGAGATCGAGCCGTAGCTCATCGCCCCGGTCGAGAACCGCTTGACGATCTCGGTGATCGGCTCGACCTCCTCGATCGGCACCGACTCGCGATCGCCGGCGAACTCGAACAGGCCGCGCAGCGTCATGAGCTTCTCGGACTGGTCGTCGACCTTGGCGGTGTACTCCTTGAAGATGTCGTAGCGCTTGGCCCGCGTGGCGTGCTGGAGCTTGAAGACAGTGTCGGGGTTGAACAGGTGGAGTTCCCCTTCGCGACGCCACTGGTACTCGCCGCCCAGGTCGAGCTTGCGGTGGGCGCGCTCCTCGGGGCGCGTCGGGTTCGCCATCGCATGGCGCGCCGCCACCTCCGCTGCGATCTCGTCGAGACCAATGCCGCCGAGCTGCGAGATGGTCCCCGTGAAGTACGCGTCGACGATGGTCTTGCCGAGGCCGATCGCCTCGAAGATCTGTGCGCCGGTGTACGACGCCACCGTCGACACGCCCATCTTGGACATGATCTTGAGCACGCCCTTGCCGCAGGCCTTGATGTAGTTCTTGACCGCCTTGACCGGGTCCATCCCGCCCAGGCCGTGCATGTCCTCGGCGATCAGATCCTCGATCGACTCGAATGCCAGGTACGGGTTGATCGCTCCGGCGCCGTAGCCGATGAGCAGCGCCATGTGATGCACCTCGCGGGCGTCGCCGGACTCGACGATGAGACCCGTCATGGTGCGCTGCTTGGTGCGAACGAGATGATGGTGCACGGCCGCCGTCAACAGCAACGATGGGATCGGAGCCTCGACGGTGTCGGCGTTGCGGTCGGAGAGCACGATGATGCGGGCTCCGTCGTCGATCGCCTCGGAGGCCTGTTGGCACACGCGGTCGAGCGCCGCCCGCAGACCGGATCCGCCGTCGGCGACCCGGAAGAGGCCCGACAGCACCTTGCACCGCAGACCGGGGCGCGTGCCGTCGTCATCGATGTGGATGATCTTGGCCAGTTCGTCGTTGTCGATGATCGGGAACGGCAACGAGAGTTGGCGACAGCTCTGCGGGCCGGGTGCCAGCAGGTTGCTCTCGGGCCCCACCGATGACGACACCGCCGTCACGACCTCTTCTCGGATCGCATCGAGCGGCGGGTTGGTGACCTGGGCGAAGAGCTGTTTGAAGTAGTCGAACAACAGGCGAGGACGTTCGGACAGCACGGCGAGCGGCGTGTCGGTTCCCATCGAACCGAGGGCCTCTCCCCCGCTGGCCGCCATCGGGGTGATCAGGATCTTCAGCTCCTCGTGGGTGTAGCCGAACATCTGCTGACGCCGCAGCACGCTGTCGTGGCTGAACACGACGTGCTCGCGCTCGGGAAGGTCCGGGAGCGCCACCATGCCCTCGGCGAGCCAGTCGCCGTAGGGATGCAGCGCCGCAAGCTCCGACTTGATCTCGTCGTCGCTGACGATGCGCCCCTGGACCGTGTCGATCAGGAACATCCTTCCCGGCTGGAGCCGGCCCTTGGCGACGACCTTCGCCGGATCGATGTCGATCACGCCGACCTCCGATGCCATCACGACGAGGTCGTCATCGGTCACCCAGTACCGACTCGGGCGGAGGCCGTTGCGGTCGAGGACGGCGCCGATCATCTCGCCATCGGTGAAGGCGACGCTGGCGGGGCCGTCCCACGGCTCCATCATCGCGGCATGGAACCGGTAGAAGTCGCGCTGCTCCTGCGACATCGTCTCGTGGTTCTCCCATGCTTCCGGGATCATCATCAGCATTGCGTGATGGATCGGATAGCCACCGAGATGCAGCAACTCCAGCACCTCGTCGAATCGGGCCGTGTCGGAGGACCCGGGCGTGCAGATCGGGAAGGCCTGATCGATGCCCGGCAGCAGGTCGCTGCGCAGCATGGCCTCGCGGGCGCGCATCCAGTTCTGGTTGCCCTGGACCGTGTTGATCTCGCCGTTGTGGGCGACGAACCGGTACGGGTGCGCGAGCGGCCAGGACGGGAACGTGTTGGTCGAGAACCTCGAGTGCACGAGCAGCAGCGCCGACTCGACCCGCGGATCGAGCAGATCGGGGAAAAACGCACTGAGCTGCGGTGTGGTGAGCATGCCCTTGTACACGATCGTGCGCGCCGACAGCGACGCGAAGTAGCTGTCGAGTTCACCTTCGAGTTCACGACGGCTGCGCTTGCGGGCGACGAACGCCTTGCGGTCGAGATCGATACCGGTCGTGCCATTGGGGTCCGAGACGAACAACTGCTTGAACGTCGGCATCGCTGCCCGGGCGGTCTGGCCGAGGCAGTCGGGCTCGATCGGGACGTCGCGCCATCCGAGCACGCCGAGCCCGACGTCCTGCACGGTCGCCTCGATCGCCGCCATCGCCTTTTCGCAGGACACGGAATCGGTGGGCAGGAACGCAATCCCCGTCGCATACGCACCGGCGGCCGGAAGCTCGAAATCGACGACCGCACGCAGGAACGCGTCGGGGACCTGCAACAGGATGCCGGCACCGTCGCCGGTGTCGGGTTCGGCACCGGTGGCGCCACGATGCTCCATGTTCGTGAGCGCCTGGAGCCCGGTGAGCACCAACTCGTTGGATCGCACACCCTTCAGGTTGGCGACGAACGACACACCACACGAGTCGTGTTCGTTCCGGGGGTCGTACAGGCCGATCGGGCCCGGGGGCTGCTGCATCATCACATCCGCGTGTCTCGAAGTTGCACGGTCCCGTGGTGTTCCAGTCGTCGCTGACCGGTCGGAGCGGTCGACGGTGACCTGCTCACACGGGATGCCCGAGACAACGCTGGCTCGAAGCGGGGACGGCCCATCATAGGGCGTCGGTCGCCGCTCGGGGAAGTTCGTCCGATCGTGATCCCGGTACTCCCACCACCACTCGCACCACCATTCTCGTGAACAAGGTGCGCACCTGGACCGCACCTTGTTCACGAGATCGGGCGGCCGAGCGTGCGACACTTCGCCCATGAGCCACCAGCAGACCGCCACAGCGACCGACGGCACCTCCATCGCCTGGAGCCGAACGGGCGCAGGTCACCCGGTCGTGCTAGTGCACGGCATCACCGAGTCGACCGCCTCGTTCGATCCGATCACGGTGCGGCTCGCCGAGGCCCACGACGTGATCACCCTCGACCTACGCGGCCACGGTGAGTCCGGCCGCGCCGACACCTACGACCTCGCCGCCATGGCCGGTGACGTCGCCACTGTCTGC
>JBGTIA010000454.1:0-7611 GCA_041745835.1 Ilumatobacteraceae bacterium
TCCCGTCCGGATCATGAGGCGGAGTTCGACGTGAAGCTGCGCAACTACATCCTGGTGACCGCCGGCTACTGGGCGTTCACCCTCACCGACGGTGCACTGCGGATGCTGGTGCTGCTGTACTTCCACGAGCTCGGCTACTCGCCGGTGGCGATTGCGTTCCTCTTCCTCGCCTACGAGTTCATGGGCATCGTCACCAACCTGTTCGGGGGCTGGGTCGGTGCCCGCAGCGGGCTCAACCGCACGCTGCTCGTCGGGCTCGGTCTCCAGGTGGTCGCCCTCGTCGGGCTCACCTTCCACGATCCGAGTTGGGTCGAGCGGGCGTCGGTTGCGTTCGTCATGGGACTCCAGGCGCTGTCCGGGGTGGCCAAGGACCTCACGAAGATGAGCTCGAAGAGCGCGGTCAAGTTCATGGCCGGCGAGGGGGCGCTGTTCCGTCTCGTCGCAATCCTCACCGGCTCGAAGAATGCGCTGAAGGGCCTCGGCTTCTTCCTCGGCGCCGTGCTGCTGTCGTGGATCGGCTACGACGCTGCGCTGTGGTCGATGGCGGCCATGATCACGGTGGCGCTCGTCGCTGTCGGTGTGCTCCTGGACGAGGAGATCGGCCGGGCAAAGGTGAAGCCCAAGCTGCGGTCGATCCTGTCGAAGTCGACGGCGATCAACCGGTTGTCGGCCGCACGGTTCTTCCTCTTCGGGTCGCGCGACATCTGGTTCGTCGTCGCGCTGCCGATCTTCCTCACCGAGGTGCTGGATTGGTCCTTCTATCAGACCGGGGGGTTCCTCGCTGCCTGGCTGATCGGGTACGGCATCGTGCAGTCGTTCGCGCCGCGCCTGTTGCGACGCTCGATCGCCAGCGTCGACGCCGAGATCGGTGCCGCCCGCACCTGGGCGTTCATTTTGGGGATCGTCTCCGTGGCGATGGCGGTCGGCGTGGCACTCGACGTCGCGGTCACTGCGGTGGTGGTCGGTGGATTGATCGTGTTCGGCGTGGTGTTCGCCATCAACTCGTCGTTGCACTCGTACCTGATCCTGGCGTACTCCCAGGGCGACGACGTGTCGCTCGACGTCGGCTTCTACTACTCCGCCAACGCAACCGGACGACTGGTCGGCACCCTGCTGTCCGGGTTGCTCTATCTGTGGGGCGGCCTCGCGCTGGCGCTCTGGGGATCGGCGGCGTTCGTCGGCATCACTTGGCTGCTCACGTTGCGCCTGCCGCCACTCACGCATGCCGGCGCCCACGACCCGGTGGCAACGACACCCGCCGTCCGCTGACGTACGAGATGTGCCTGGCACATCTCGTACGGATCGCGGGATCGGTCGAACCCGTAGGCTGGCCGGCATGGGATCTGCAAGTCAGTTGGGGCGCGACCGACCGCTCGTGCTCGTCGTGATGGACGGCATTGGCGTTGGTAGTGGTGACGCTTTCGACGAGGTCGCACTCGCCAACACCCCGACGCTCGACCGCCTGGAGTCCGGCGCGTACCGCACCCTTCGGGCCCACGGAACCGCCGTCGGGCTACCGTCGGACGCCGACATGGGTAACTCCGAGGTCGGCCACAACATCCTCGGCGCGGGACGCATCTTCGACCAGGGGGCGAAGCGGATCGACAAGGCCGTTGCCTCGGGTGCGATCTGGAAGTCCGCGGCGTGGCGGCGCGTCGTCGAGGTCTGTGCGGGCGGTGGCGGGACGCTGCACTTCATCGGTCTGCTGTCGGACGGCAATGTCCACTCCAACATCAGCCATCTGCACGAGATGCTGCGCCAGGCGGCGGGGGAGGGAGTCACGTCGATCCGGATCCACGCGCTGTTCGACGGACGCGACGTGCCCGACCCGTCGGCCGAGCGGTACATCGCGCTGACGGCTGCGGAGTTCGCCAAGTACCCAACGGTCGACATCCGGTTCGCGTCCGGAGGGGGACGGATGGTGACGACCATGGATCGTTACGGCGCAGATTGGCGCATCGTCGAAGCAGGTTGGCGCGCGCACGTGCTCGGCGAGGCGCAGCCCGTCAGCGACCTCGTCGCCGGTGTCGAGTGGGGCCGCTCGACCGGCGTGCGCAGCGACCAACTCCTCCCGGCGTTCTCCGTCGTCGACGAGTTCCAACAACCCGTCGGCAAGATCGTCGACGGCGACGCGATCGTGATGTTCAACTTTCGCGGCGACCGCGCCATCGAGTTGTCGCAAGCGTTCGAGGCGGGACCCGAATTTGACGAGTTCGACCGCCGACGCGTGCCGGCGGTCCATTTCGCGGGTATGGCGCTCTACGACGGCGACACCAACACCCCGTCGTCGTACCTCGTCGAGCCCGAGTCGGTCGACACCACGGTCAGCGAGATCATCGCGGCGGCCGGAATCACCCAGTGGGCGGGAGCCGAGACGCAGAAGTTCGGCCACATCACCTACTTCTGGAACGGCAACCGATCGAGCAAGTTCGACGATCGACTCGAGACCTACGTCGAGATCCCCTCCGACCTCGTGCCATTCGACCAGCGCCCGTGGATGAAGTCTGCCGAAACCGCTGACGCTGCGATCGAAGCGGTGCGGAGTGCCGAGTTCGGTTTCATCCGGATGAATCTGGCCGGGGGCGACATGGTCGGGCACACCGCCGATCTCGCCGCCACGCGCATCGCCGTCGAGTCGGTCGACCTCGCGATCGGGCGGATCGCCGACGCCGTAGCGGCTGCGTCGGGGTGTCTGCTCGTCACCGCCGACCATGGCAACGCCGACGACAAGGTCGAACGCGACGGCGACGGCACGCCACTGCGGGGTGAAGACGGCGAGCCGCTGTTGCGGACGGCGCACTCGCTCAACCCGGTGATGTTCGCAGTGCACGACTTCGGCGACGCATCGGCGTCGCTGCGCAACGACCTCCCGCAGGCCGGGCTCGCGAACGTCGCGTCTACGATCCTGCAACTCCTGGACCTCGAGATCCCGTCGGACTACGAGCCGTCGCTGCTGCGGGGGTCCAAATCCGCTCGCAATGCGGATGTCGAACCGATCTGAGATGTGGGACGAGCGCTACTCGATCGACGACTACCTGTTCGGGACGGAACCCGCCGACTTCCTCGTTGCCCATGCCCCGCTGATCGCACCGGCTTCGCGGCTGCTTGCCGTTGCCGATGGTGAAGGCCGGAACTCGGTGTACCTCGCACAGCTCGGTCACGACGTTCACGCGATGGACGCGTCGTCGGTCGGCGTTGCCAAGGCCCGGCGACTTGCCGTCGATCGCGGCGTCACGGTCGACTTCCAGGTGGCCGACGTGATGACGTGGGACTGGACACCGGACGCGTACGACGCCGTCGTCGCGATCTTCATCCAGTTCCTGTCGCCCGAGCAACGACTCGACGTGTTGGAGGGAATGCAGCGCGCCCTGCGCCCCGGTGGACGGTTGCTCCTGCACGGCTACCGCCCCGAACAGGTCGCGCTGGGGACCGGCGGCCCGCCGGATCCCACCTACATGTACACGGCGGAATTCCTCCGCGACACCTTCGGCGGGATGGACATCGAGCGGCTCGAGAGCTACGACACGGTCATCGAAGAGGGCAATGGTCACTCCGGTCAGTCGGCGCTCGTCGACCTCATCGCCACCAAGCGCTGACTGTTGCGCTGCTTCTCACGGGGTGCGCCCGATAACGCCAGCAGCTTGGTCTGTGCGTCGGCATCGTCGGGCACCTCGACGGCCGGTCCGTAGTGTCCGCTCTGGCGTAGCACGTCGTCCATCGGCAGCATGCCGTCGAGCATTCTGGCGCACGTCTCCGGATCCAGCGTCTCGTCCTGTCCGGTGGCCCGGGCGAGGTCCCACCGGTGGAGGAACACGTCCGCCGTGTAGATCATCTCGATGGCCTGTGCCAGCGACGTCTGGCCGATGTGGGGTAGGTCGTGGACTCGCTCGGCGGTGTCGGGATCGTCGAGCAAGGCCTGCACGGCATCGGTCTGGGTCCGCCAGGCGCCGACCGGGTCATCGTCGACGGACGGGCCGCTGGGGAGCGTGATGGCCGTCGATCCCTGGAGGAACGTCGGGAACCACTCGATGAGGTGGCGGACGACGTCGCGGGCGTCCCAGCCGTCTGGCGGCGCGTCGTTGTCCCACGCCGTCGGGGCCACGCCTTCAACCGTGGCCGTGAACTCACCTGCGACGCGCCGGTGCTCGTCGGCAGCGCTCATCGCAGTTCGACGACCAGAGCGTCGAGCTTGGAATAGCCCGCCGCGACCCCGGTCTCCATGCCACTGGCCAACCACTGGTCGCGACCCTCGAAGCTGTCGACGAGCGATTGCGCGTGCAGGCGTGTTCGATCGTCGCCGAGGTCCTCGAACCACAGCGTCTCGAGGGCCACACCGTCAGGCTGCCCGTCGAAGGTGAACGTCTGGACGATCCGGTCGTCGCCGACGTCGTGGAAGCAGCCGTGGAAGCCGTACTCCTCACCATCGCGCTCGGCGACGTAGCGCCAACGACCGCCCGAGGTCGCATCCCAGTCGATGATCGTCGTCGTCATTCCGTTCGGGCCGACCCAGCGGGCGAACAGCTCCGGGTCGGTGTGGGCGAGCATCAGTTCGGCGGGCGTGGCATCGAACTCTCGGACCATGCGGATGATCGGCAGGTTCGGGTCGGCCTCGATCGAGACCTGGTATCGGTTGCTGGCGGACGTCACGATGCTGCTCCTCGTCTGGGGTTTCCGGTGGTGGTGGTGGTGGTGGTGGTGGTGGTGGTGGCGGTGGTGGCGGTCGTGGCGGTTGGTTGCTCGCCGCGCATCTCGGCCAGCACGACATCGAGTCGCCCGAAGCGCTCGTCTGCCTGTCGGCGGTATCGCTCGATCCACTTCGTCAGCAGATCGAACACATCGGCCTCGAGGTGACATGGACGTCGCTGCGCGTCCTTCCGCTGGGTCAGCAATCCGGCGTCGGTGAGCACCTTGATGTGCTTGGACACGGCTTGGATCGAGACATCGTAGGGCTCGGCCAGTTCGCTGACGGTTGCGTCGCGCACGGTGAGACGGGTGACGATGTCGCGCCGTATCGGGTCCGCGAGGGCGGCGAACACTCGGGTCAGATCGTCGTTCACGACGGGCTCCTTGTTCAACTCGAAGGTTGAGTAGAGGGTTGAGTGGAGGGTACGCCGAGTTCGGGTCGTTGTCAACCATCCGGTTGATCACGCGCACCATGACAACCCACCAGGCAATGGCCCGATCACGCAGGAAGCGCTGCTCACTCGTCACGGTCCTTGCTGCTCGACGGCTTGAACGGGCTGCGTTCAACCGGTAGGCCTCGTCAGGGTTGCGCTATTCGGGCTCGATCGATCATGTTCTGGACGGCTGCCACCGTGGATGCAGTGACGGCGCTGACCCGTTCCGAGAGTTCACGGTGCGCGATGGAGAGCAACGAGTGCGCCCACGCCAGCGTCGGTGTCTCCCCGGCGTCGTTGATGTCGCGTGCGAGCGAGGGACGACCGGCCCGGCTGCCTGCGCATCAGGGCAGCTCGCGACCCCTTGTGAGCCCGCACACTGGGTGAGTAGTGTCTGTTGAGGCAGCCGCCGGCTGCTGACGCTTGCTCCGGACCGTGGCAAGAGACCCGAAGGGGGCCTCTCTTGATCGCTGACCGTCCCGTGCATCGAATGCTCTTCGCAGCAGCCGCGAGTTTCGTGGTGGTCGCCGCGCTGTGCGCCGCCCTGCTGTACGCCGACTCGCACGGTGCGTTCGGGGTTGCGGCCGGTTTATCGGTCGGTGTGCTCGTTGTCGGTGTCGCTGCCGGCAGGGACCTCAAGCGCCGAGCCGCATCAGGCGCCCTGGTACGTTCCCGCCTGACCGCGTCGTCGCAGCCGCCGGTAGCGATTCCGTACCAGCCGCCTCGACAGACATCGGACGACTACTGGTATCCGGCGGCGGCCACCAGAGACCGCACCGGCACACGACCCCGCGAGCCCGGCCTGTAGTCTCGGCATCGGCATTCTCCACGGGGGCAGCGAATCCGCCGTCGAGTTCCGCGCTGCGACCGACGCAATGTGCCTCCGTCGCGGTCGCGTCATCGCACGTTTACGGTGTGCGCTGCTGCTCGTACACCACCCGCACGTCGTCGACCCCGAGCGCCATGGCGAGGTCGGTGAGGACCGTTGTCGTGTTCTCCTCGGCTCGTTCGAGCAGGTCACTCTCCGCCGCAGCGGCCACCATCTTCTCCTCCGCTTCTGCGATGAGTGCGGCCTCGGCGGTTGGGTTGTCGACGAAGACGCCACCGAGACGGTCGAGGACGCCACGATCACGGTTCATCACCCCGCTCTGGTCGAAATCGATCACCGGCGCGCCAATCGTCGGGGCTGGCACGATGATCGTCGCCGTGCCGTCGTCGGCGACGATGACGGCACCATCATTCAGTGACGAGAAGTCGACGGTGGCGTCGACGGTTCCAACGGCCACGTACTGCACCCGTTCGCCGGCAAGGAACGACGGCACCCACTTCACGTCGCGCTCCCGATCGACGATCACCTCCATGTCGGCCTCGGCTGCGCGGAACTCGGCGAGGTCACGGATCTGGTTGACGATGACGGGCGGCGAATGATCCTCCGTCTCGGTCCCGAATGGCAGATCGATGTCGAACAGCGCTCCGAACCCTCCGAACGCGAGCACACCGACGACCGCCACCATCGCAACGATGACGATCGAGCTGAGCCAGCTCCGATTCGACTTCGACATTGCTCCTCGTTTCCGGCCCGCCCATCGCAGAGTATCGCCCGAATGTGGAGCGGATGTCGTGCACGGCGTGAAATCCGCTCCGGATTTCGGCGTTCGGGAGTTTCAGGCCCCTTGATCGGGTCGTTCGTCGACGGGCAGGGGCGGTCCTCAGTGCACGGATAGCCATCGACCTCCGGATCTCCTGTGAGCAGGGTGCTGAAATCCGGCTGAGGTGCTCGCGTTCGGCGCTCGGATGGAAAAGTTTGGGGGCATGCGTGGAGCGTCTGATCACCAGTTGGCGATGTTGACGACGTTGGTCACCGAGGACCTGATCCCACCGGATCATCCGATCCAACGGATCCGCGTCATTGTCGACTCGGTCCTGGCCGAGCTCGATGACACGTTCGACTAGATGGTTCGGTGACGAGGTGTGTCGCCGGCGTGTCGGTCTACGACGTCGGTGTACCGGCGAACCCAGTCGACGGTTTCGTCGCGAACGTCCACACGCACACGACGAGCCCGCCCGGGAGCAGGGACCGAGTTGTCGTCGAGGCCGGTGTCCTCGGCGGTCCCGTCGACCACCGTGACCGTCGGGTGGGGCGGGGTAGGCATCGTCAACACTGCGTTCGTCACCCACGGCGCAACGGTATGGGATCCCAAGAACGCAGACCGTTGCGGCGTCTGCCAAGCCTGGGCATTTCTTCGCTCTTGTCGTTCTCGAGGGGTGTTGACGATCGAAGACATTCCGGTGTTCACCTTCGTGACGAAGCGCAAGACGGCGTCGTCATCGCTTCCTCTGGTCATCGTCGACACCTTGAAACGTCAGTCGCGCATGATGCGACCGTTGAGGAAGTCGAGTGACTGGGCGACCGACGCGGCGACGAATCGTTCGAGTTTGGGTGCGGAGATGAATCGGGCGGTTGCCCGCAGTGGTCGGGGATCGTCGAGGAGAC
>JBGTIA010000455.1:0-2901 GCA_041745835.1 Ilumatobacteraceae bacterium
CCACCATGCATCTCCTCGACGCCTGCGGTGGTGGCCGCGATCCGCGACGCGCTGCGTCAAATCGACGGTATCGGCAAGCCCCTCGACCGAGTCCCCGTACGCCCCGCCGACATCTGCCTGTGACGTACACGATGTGCCTGGCACATCGTGTACGTCGGGATGTCGGGGGTGGATCGTTCTGCGGCTAGGTTCGCAGTCAATGTCTGACGACCGCGAGATCATGACCTGGGACATCTTCGGCACGGCGTCGCGAGCGCTGGCCCAGATGGTCGCCGACGACGGATACGAGCCGGACATGGTGCTCGCGATCGCTCGCGGCGGGTTGCTGATCGGCGGAGCGATCGGCTACGCGCTCTCGGTGAAGAACGTCTACACGATGAACGTCGAGTTCTACACCGGCGTCGACGAGCGCTTGGAGGTGCCGCGCATCCTCCCCCCGGCGCCCGACTTCGTCGACGTGACCGACGCCAAGATCCTCATCGTCGACGACGTCGCCGACACCGGCCACACCTTGCTCTCGGTCCAGGAGTTCGTGGCGGGCAAGGTTGCCGACGTGCGCACCGGGGTGCTCTACGAGAAGTCCCACTCGCTCGTCAAGTGCGACTACACCTGGAAGCGGACCGATCTGTGGATCAACTTCCCGTGGAGCGATCAGGACCCGGTCGCACGGCGCGACTGGTCGGTCAAGGACGCCTGACCCGCCCGCCGACAACCACCTGGTCAGACGGCGGGAGCGTTCGGAAAGGCGCCTCGTCTCGCTTGCTCGAGACGTTCCTGCAACCGCTTCGGGTGCACGATGCCGAGCAGCTTGCCGTCGTTCCACACGGTGAGCACCGGGCGGAGCGGATCGAGGCGGTGGAGCACGGTGGCCAGCTCCTCGTCGAGCGACGCCTTGGCCAGGTTGTGGAACGGCACCATCAGCTGGGTGAGCATCACCATCGAGCGATGCTCGGACGGCACCGCCCACAGCTGATCCTCGAGGACGAGCCCGTCGAGTTCGCCGTCGTCGCCGACGACTGCCACGGCACCGGCTGCGCCGAGGCGTTGGCGTTGCCAGATCATCGAATCGGCGTCCATGTCGGTGCCCGCCTGGGCAATGCCGAAGAACGTGAGGTCACGCACCGTGACGCCCTGCAGCTCTTCGGCGACGTAGGAGGTCATGATCTCCGCTCGTGCGTTCAGCGCGATGAAGAGTCCCAAAAGCATCCAGAAGACACCACCGAACCAGCCGTTGAGCAACAGGACGAAGCCGACACCGACGATGCCCCAGCCGAGCACCCGCCCGGCGTTGCCAGCATCCCGCATTGCGCGGTACTTGTCGCCAGTGCGTGCCCAGCGGACGGCTCGCAGCACGCGTCCGCCGTCGAGCGGAGCCCCCGGCAGCATGTTGAACAGGGCGAGGACGCCGTTGACGAAGCCCACCCAGAACAGCACGTTGGACTGGAAGGCGATGCTGGCGCCGATCGCCACCACGCCGATCACCAGGCTCACTGCCGGTCCGGCGACGGCGATCAGGCCGTCGGCGCGTGGGGTGGGTGACTCGCGATCGAGCCGGGCCACGCCGCCGAGCGCCCACAGATCGATCGACTCGGTGCGCACGCCGTAGTGACGCGCCACCATCGCATGTCCGAACTCGTGGGCGAGGATCGACGCGAAGAACGACAGGGTCGCCACGATGCCCCCGAGAACGCCGAAGTCGGCGCTCAACAGCACACCGAACCACACAGCGACGATGGCCATGCTCCAGTGCGCTCGCACTGGTATTCCGGCGTAGGTTCCGAGGCGGATCGAACCGGGGGTCATGTCGGGGAAGTGCTCCTTTCGAGCGAACACCTGTTGGGTTGATTCTACGTGACACAACCACCCGCTCGACCGCAGCATTCCGCCGTTCTCGTGAACCCGTGCGCGAACTATTCCGACATGAGTTCACGAGAACGGCTGCGACCGAGGGTCAGGCGCGCTGTTCGAGGATGACGGTGGCACAGTTGCGCCCGCTCGCACCCCAGACGCCGGCGCCCGGGAACGTGGCGGCGCCCGTGAGGTAGAGCCCGCCGACCGCGGTCTCGTACTTCGTGAGCTCGGGATTCTGGTTGCGGAACGCTGCGAGGGGTCCGCCCGCGAAGCTGGTGGCGTGACCGGCGGGGAGATGGAAGTCGCGCTCGTACACGTCGGGAGTCATCGCACGCCACTCGATGATCGAGTCGAGGAAGCCCGGCTCGCACAGCTCCGCGAACGTCTCGAGCCACCGGCGCGGCTCGGTCGAATCCGTCCAGCCGCCGGCCAAGCCGAACGGCGTGAAGAGTGTCTCCAACGAGAGCACATGGCGCCCAGGGGGAGCGATCGTCGGGTCGATCAGGCTGGGCACGTTGACCAACATGCCGGGTCGGTCGAGGATCCGTCCCTCGGACATCATCGCCGCGCCGCGGTCGATCTCGGCGAGTGCGGGGGCGATCGCAGAGGTCGGCCCGAGCGGCCGGTCGAAGCCGCGGAGCACGGGCGGCGCCGAGAGCACAGCGTCGATCTTCGACTCGTAGCCCTCGGCGTGGCGAACGTCGTGCCACCGCCGCACGAGATCGTCGGCGACCGCGGGTGGGTGCTTCAGCCAACGCAGGAACGTGTCGTGCGGATTGCACGCCGACACCACGATGGGCGCCGTGATCTCGGTGCCGTCGACGAGGACGATTCCGCTGACCCGTTCCCCGGTGCACATGATCGTGTCGACGGGACTCTTCGTGCGCAGCGTTCCGCCTGCAGTATCGAACGACGCGAGGAGCGTCGCAGGCAGCTGCCCACTTCCACCGACCGGTCGGCCGACGGTGGCAACGTGACGCATCGCGTGGGTCAGGGCCCCGAGCCCGCTGCCCGGCATCTCCGGCGAGATTCCCCACACCATCGGCCCGG
>JBGTIA010000456.1:0-11356 GCA_041745835.1 Ilumatobacteraceae bacterium
GCTCGGTGGCGTCGAGTGCTCCGACCCGACCGCGCAGGCCGGCCAGGCTGTCGGCGAGCCCGTCGGCGGCATCGAACAGATCGTCGGGCGTCTGGCCGTCCGGCAGGATCGTGTCGATGTTCCATGCGACGTCCCCAGCCGTGAGATCGGCAGCGGCGAGATCGCCTGCGTTGAGATGGACAGCGGGAGTCGGGTCGGCCTCGAGCGAAGTCATGTCGGCATTCTGCCCTGCCGGAGCGCTGTTCAGTGCAGGGTGAGTCCGGGGGTGGCAGCCGTCGCCGTGCCGATGTGCGCCGCCCGATGGCCGGTCGCGGTGAGCTCTGCGAGGACACTGTCCGTCTCCGACGGGTCGACGCCGAACACGAGCCCACCGGAGGTCTGCGCATCGGCGAGGAGGAGCTGGTGCACCTCGTCGTGATCGCCGACGTCGACGAACTCGAGTGCCCATTCGAGGTTTCGCCGGCTGCCGCCGGGCATCACGCCGGCGGCGGCCAGTTCGAGGGCTCCCGGCAGCAATGGAACCGCGGCGAACTCGATCGCCACCGAGACAGCGGACTCGAGCGCCATGCGGCCGAGATGACCGAGCAGTCCGAAGCCGGTCACGTCGGTGCACCCGGTGGCGCCGGCGGCGAGTGCAACGCGCGCACCGATGTCGTTGAGCCGCACCATCGACTCGACTGCGGCGTCGGTCTGCGTCACCGTGGCCCGCTCGTTCTTGATCGCAGTCGTCAGCACGCCGACGCCGAGCGCCTTGGTGAGCACGATGTCCTGCCCGACTCGCAGCCCTGCATTGGTGAGCAGGCGACCGGGATGGGCCTCGCCGGTCACCGCCATGCCGTACTTCGGCTCGGGGTCGTCGATGGTGTGGCCGCCGGCGACCACGAAGCCAGCCTCTGCGGCGATGTCCTGCCCGCCAGCGAGCACCTCCGCGAGGAGTGACGTCGGCAAGACGTCGGTGTTCCAGCCGACGAGGTTGAGTGCGAACAACGGTCGTCCGCCCATGGCGTAGATGTCCGACACGCTGTTGGCGGCTGCGACGCGGCCCCAGGTGCGCGCGTCATCGACCACCGGCGTGATGAAGTCGGCGGTCGACACCAACGCGCGATCGTCGTCGAGCAGCCAGACGGCGGCGTCGTCGCCGGTGTCCGGCCCGACGAGCAGTCGATCGGACGGGGTGGAGTTCAAGTGACGCACCACGTGCGCCAGCTCGCCAGGTGCGAGCTTGCAGCCTCAACCGGCGCCGTGGCTGAACTGGGTCAGCCGGATCCGGTCGCGGTCGTTGCCGGCTTCGTCCTGTTCGGTCATGGTCACCCCCTCTCGCTGGGAGTGTGCCGTTCGGTGACCGCGAGGTCGACCATCAGTTCGTTGGCGATCGCCTCGAGCGTCGAGCGAAGATCGGCGGGGTCGACGTCCGCCGGCACCCGCAGGGTCGCGTTTGCCTCGAAGAGCAGTTCGCCGGACATCGGTGCCGACGACGCCGTCGTCTCGAGCTCCTCGATGCTGACGTTGCGTTGGGCGAGTGCGCTGGCGACTTCGCGGATGATGCCCGGTCGATCCTGTCCGACCAGATGGAGCGCGAGGAGTTCGTCGCGATCCTCCGGGTTGCTGTTGGCGGCAATGGCGACGGTCACGTCGAGCAGACCCTGTGCGGTCAGCGTGCCGAGCGCTGCGGTCAACTCGTCGGTGCGTTCGTCGGGCACCGACACGACGACGATGCCGGCGAACTTGCCTGCGAGTCGCGCCATGTGGCTGCGATCCCAGTTCCCGCCGTGCGAGGCGATCGGCCCAGCGAGCGCGTCGACCAAACCGGCGCGATCGTCGCCGATCACGGTGAGGACGAGCGTCGCCATACCGGGAGTCTGGCACGCACCGTCACGGTGCGCTGAACGTTCCGCACCAGCTTGGTCGGAGCGATTGGCTCCGTCGGTTGCCGGGTAGTCGCAGTGATCATGGAGCAGCCAGCGACAACCACCACGGACATGCCGATCGCTCCGGCGTCACGGGCTGTCGTTCCCCGCTTCCTGGATGACGGTTCGCGGTGGGCGTGGCGGTTCCTCGTCGTCTCAGCAGCCGTCGTGGTCCTCGTGTGGCTGACGGTGCGTCTGACGGTCGTGATCATCCCCGTCGTGGTGGCGCTGGTGTTGACGGCGCTGTTGGGGCCCGTCGTCGACCGCTTGGCGCGAGTCGTTCCTCGACTCCTGGCCACGTGGTTGGTCCTGCTGACCACGATCGGGCTGCTCGTCGGACTCGGTTTCGCGCTCTCGTCACCCATCACCGATGCGGTCGACAACGTTTCCGGCGAGGTCGACACGGCTGTCGGCGACCTCCAGGAGTGGCTGCAGGAAGGTCCGCTCGGGCTGAGTGCCGACACGGTCGATTCGCTGTCCAATTCGGTCGCCAGGGCGACCGATCGTGCGGGATCGGGCCTCCTGGCCGAACCGGGCAGCACCGTCCGGCTCATCGTGGAGATCCTCGGCGGCTTCTTCCTGATGCTGGTGTTGCTGTTCTTCTTCCTGAAAGAGGGCCGTCAGTTGTGGGCCTGGCTCCTCGATCGCATCCGACCGGTGCGTCGTGCGACGATCGACGCGTCAGGCCAAGCAGCGATGTCCACCCTGCAGCGCTGGATCCGGGGTGTGGCGATCACTGGAGTGGTCGACGGGACACTGATCGGTGGAGCGATGGTGGTCCTGGGGGTGCCGGCCGCCTTGCCAGTCGCCGTGTTGACCGTGTTCGCGTCGTTCTTCCCGATCGTCGGCGCCACGCTCGCCGGAGTGTTGGCGGTTGCGATCGCGCTGACTGCCGGGGGGCTCACGACGGCGATCATCATGACGGTCGTGGTGCTGGTCGTGCAGCAGGTGGAAGGCAACGTGATCCTGCCGCTCGTGATGCGACGCCAGGTGTCGTTGCACCCGATCGTGATCCTCGGGAGCCTCGCCGTCGGCGGTGCGATGGGTGGCATTCTCGGTGCGCTGGTGGCGGTGCCGCTGACGGCGGCGGGCAGCGCGGCGATCAGCAAAGCATCGGAGTTCAACAGCCTCAACGATGCCGTCGACACCGAGTTGCTCGTCACCCACGGTGGCTCGATCACACTCGCCCGGGGCGGTCGTGAACGCGCAACGCCCCTCTCGACCGACTGACGGCGAGAGGGGCGTGACAACGGTCCCGTCCGCGGGCGTGGGCGGGTCAGACCCGCTTTGCGAAGTAGACGATCGCAAGAATGACCAGGATCAAGATGAGGATGCCCCCGATGCCGTATTCCATTGTGCGTTTCCTTTCGTTCGAGCCGGCGTGCCGACATCGGCGAGACAGTGTCGCCGGTGGTGTTCCGATGCCCGACTTCGCAGGACTCCAAACCCCCGGCCTGCTGCTGCGTTCCGGACCCGTTTCGGATCAGCAGCGAGCGGGCACCCCTCGGCATGTCGGAGGTCCTATCCTGTGAATTGCATGTCTGAATCACCGTCAGCCAGTACCTCCGATGGAGCGAACCAGGTCGAAGTGACCTTGCCGCTCCGAACCGATTTCGTCGCCACACTGCGAACTGTCGCAGCGTCCCTGGGTGCCGACGCCGGGTTCTCGATCGACGAGATCGACGACCTGCGATTGGCGATCAGCGAGGTCGTGTCGTCGCTGATCGACTCGACCACCTCGGACGACGACCGGGTCGTGGTCACGTTCGACCTCCGCGTCTCTTGTGTTGCGGTCGAGATCACGACGCGACGCGGCGAGCACCAGATCGAACTGGACGACCTCGCGTCGAGCATCCTGCAGTCCGTCGTGGACGAGTACGAAGTCGTCGGACCACGTGTGACCCTGGTGAAGCTGGCGTCGGAGGCGGCCGGCCTCACCGAGGCCGACACCGAGCGCGTCGTACACTGAACATGAGCGACCCGTCCGCGGCGGACGACCTCGACGACCTCGGCCTGTTCCGTGAATTTGCTGCGTCGAGGAGCCGAACGCTCCGCAACCAACTCGTCGAGCGACACATGGGCCTCGCCGCGCACATCGCGAACCGGTTCCGTCGACAGGGTGGCAGCGACGACGACCTCCGTCAGGTGGCGATGGTGGGACTCGTCAAGGCTGTCGACCGGTTCGACCCCGAGTACGGGGCGGCCTTCTCGGCGTTCGCAGGGCGCACGATCGAAGGAGAGCTGAAGCGACACTTCCGCGACCGATCGTGGGCTGTCCGCGTGCCCAGGGGGGCCAAGGAGCTCCACCTGCTCGTGCGCAACGCGTCCGAGGAACTGTCGCAGCGCAGTGGTCGCGCGCCGACGGTCGACGAGATCGCATCGCACCTGCAGGTCGAGCGCGACGACGTGTTGCGCGGACTGTCGGCAACGGCCGCCTACAGCGTCGGGACGCTCGACGGGGGATCGGGCGACGACGATTCCGATCCGGTCGGCGACAGGCGGCGGGCACTCGCCAGCGACGAAGAGGGCTATGGGCAGGTCGACGATCGCGAACTGGCGCTGCAGCTCATCGCTCGGCTGCCCGAACGGGAACAGGAGATCGTGCGGCTGCGCTTCTACGAACGCCGGTCGCAGACGGAGATCGCGGAAGCTGTCGGCATCTCGCAGATGCACGTGTCCCGCCTGCTGCGCAAGTCGTTCGAACAGATGCGTGAATGGCTCGAAGAATCACCGGGGGCATCGGAAGGCCTCGGCGCACTGCTGGACTGAACTGCCGACCGAAGTCGGCGTGGGTCAGTCGGCCAGCGCGTCGAGCGCACGCCGGTAGATCGGACCCAACAACTCGCCGACCGTCGGGAACGGCCACATCGACCTGGCGAGGCGATCGATCGGGACTCGTCCGTCGATCGCCGTCACCAACGCCGCGGACAACTCGTCGAAGCTGGCGCCGGCGCCGTGGGCGGCAACGACGCAGCGCGTCGAGCGGTCGATCGCCACGGTCAGGAAGCCGTCGCCCAATGCGTCGGTGGACCATCTCGCCACTTCGGACAACTTGGCGCTCACCCAGACGGCGTCGTCGCCCAGTTCTTGCGGTGTCGGTCCGATCATCATCACGGGTGGTCTTGTGAAGATGCATGCCGGGATCACGACGTCGTCGAATCGGCGCCGACTCGAGCTGCTGACATCGCTGGTGAGATGGTCCGCGATCACGTGGGCGTGATGGTTGGCGAGATGGGTGTATTGACCCTTCCCGACCACGTCGCCGATCGCCCACACCGATCCGGGGCAGTCCACCCGGCCGACCTCGTCGACGGGGAGTGCTGCCTCTGGATCGAGCCCGAGTCGTTCGAGGCCGAGGCCCGCGATGTTCGGCCGTCGCCCGATGGAGACGAGCACACGATCTGTCACCACGGAGGCGTCGTTGTCGAGCGTGATGCGCACATTGCCGCCGAGCCGCTCGAGCCGCACCGCTGCGGTGCCCCGGTGCACCCGAACGCCTGCGGACCGCAGGCCGTCGTCGACGATCGCACCGATCTCGGCGGGAAGCTCGGGAAACGCCCGTTCGGCGGTGTCGATGAGGTGCACCTCGGAGTCGAAGCCGGCGAAGAGGTGGGCGAGCTCGCAGCCGATCGGACCCCCACCGATCACCATCAGGCGAACGGGACGGTCGTCGGTGGTCAGTGCGTCGTCGCTCGTCCAGAGATGCTCGCCGAGTTCGTCGATTCCATCGATCCGCGGAATGACGGGTGTGGAGCCGGTCGCCAGCACGATGTGTTCGGCGTGGTACTGCTCGGAGCTGTGTCGGCCGGAACCGACCTCGATCGTGTGCTCGTCGATCAGGCGAGCGTGTCCTCGAACGAGATGAGCGCCCTGGCGGCGCACCTGGTCGGCGTGGCGCTGGTCGTCGAGATGGTCGACGAGCTCATCACGCCGTTGGATCGCTCGGCGCCAACGTGTGGAACCCTCGGCATCGTGGAGCAGCGACTTGCTGGGCATGCACGCCACGAAGGGACACGTGCCGCCCACGCGGTGATCCTCGACCACGAGTACTCGCAGACCGCTGCCCTCGAGCGAGCCGACGAGGGCCTCGGCAGCGCCACCCCCGCCGAGGACGGCGACATCGAACGAGTCGGCGCTCTCGTTCTCGGTCCCGTCGGCGGTTTCGTGGGAGAGTGCCGTTGTCGGTGCGCGTTCGACCATGTCGGGCCCCTACCCCCGCAGCCGATCACTCAACCGTCGATCGGGAGCACGAGAGGTTGGCGCGGCATGCAAGAGGGCAAGATGCGTCGATGGACCAGGATCGCAAACCGTTGGTGCTCGTGCTCGGCGCAACGGGGTACGTGGGTGGTCGCTTGGTACCCGAGCTGCTCCGATCGGGATTCGACGTGCGGTGCATGACCCGGACGCCGGAGGGCCTGAGCGGTACCGGGTGGGCCCGCGACGTCGACGTCGTCGAGGGCGATCTGTCGGATCTGTCGTCGGTCGACGAGGTGTTCACCGGTGTCGACCAGGTCGTCTACCTCGTGCACTCGCTCGGCGTCGGCGACGACTTCATGCGTCAGGAGCGAGTGACGGCCCTCCACGCTCGAGTTGCCGCCGAGCGCGCCGGTGTCGGCCACCTCGTCTATGTCGGCGGTCTCGGCGACGACGACGACGAACTGTCACCGCATCTTCGTTCCCGCCATGACGTCGGCGACGAACTCGCCGCCGGTCCGATCCCGGTCACCGAACTACGCGCCGCGATCATCCTCGGCGCTGGTTCGGCCTCGTTCGAAATGCTGCGCAGCCTGGTCGAGGTGCTACCGGCGATGCTCGCTCCTCGCTGGGTGACGCGCACTCGTGTCCAGCCGATCGCCATCTCCGATCTCCTCACCTATCTGCTGGCGGCGATCCGCCGTGGACCGGGCGAGGCCCACGAGATCGTCGAGATCGGGACTCGTGAGGAGTTCAGCTACCGCGATCTGATGCACGCCTACGCAGATGTCGCAGGGCTGCGCAGGCGGTTGGTCATTCCGGTGCCGTTCCTCACTCCTCGGTTGTCGGCGCACTGGGTGAACCTGGTGACGCCGCTTCCGAAAGGCCTGGCAGACAGTCTGATCGGCAGCTTGAAGAACGACGTCGTCGTCACCGACGACAGCGCGCAAGCGCTCAGTGACCACGAACCGCTCTCTGTCGGCGCGGCCATCGAGGCGGCACTTTCTGCGGTGGAGGACCTCGACATCCCGACGCGGTGGTCGGGCTACTCGTCGCGTCAGCTCGCTGCCCGACCGGCGCCATGGGATCCCGATTGGGCGGGTGGCACGGTGTACGAGGACGTTCGCACGATCTCGGTGCCAGCCTCGGCGGCGAACGTCCAGCGTGTCGTGCGCGGCGTCGGCGGCGAGCGCGGGTGGTACGGGTTCGGGCCGTTGTGGGCAGCTCGTGGCGCAGTCGACAAGGTGTTCGGAGGAGTGGGGCTGCGTCGAGGTCGACGGCACCCCGACGAGATCAGCGTCGGCGAGGCCCTCGACTTCTGGCGGGTCGAGGTCGCCGACGAGGACCTGTTCCGGTTGCACGCCGAGATGAAGGTGCCAGGCGACGCCTGGTTGGAATGGCGGACCTCGATTGCGCTCGACGGCTCGGGCACGGTGGTGACGCAGCGCGCCAGATTCGTGCCAAGGGGAATTTTCGGACGGCTCTACTGGTGGATACTGGTCCCGTTCCACGCCGTGATCTTCCCGGCGATGCTGCGCCGCATGATGTCGTCGGCCGGTGACCCGGTCTGAACGCGGTCGGGCGGGCGACCCCGGAAACGTCGTTCCGGCGGCGACGACGGTGCTGTCGTCATCGTCGTCAGGAGTATGCTCCACCTCCATGTCCGACGTTCCGGCTCGCTTGACCTCGATCGAACTCGACCCGTGCACGATCGCGCTCGAGGGCGAGATCGACGCGCACACGGCCCCCGATCTCGCTGCCCGCTACGCGGATCTGCCACCCGGCGACGGCGATCTGGTCATCGACATGGCCAAGGTCGACTTCATGGATTCGAGCGGGTTGCGGGTGATCATCGAGCTGCACCAGCGCGCCGAGCAGGCGTCGCGTCGCCTCGTCCTGCGTGCGCCGAGTCATTCGGTGGCACGATTGATCGAGGTGTCAGGGCTGTCCGGTCACCTGCACGTCTCGGACTCATCGCCCGCCGACTGAGCCCGGGCGTCCTGGCTCGAGCGTTTCAGTCCTCGAGCCTGCGGTCGAGTTCGGCGAGCAGTGCATCGACGGGCTCCACGGGCCCGGGAAGGTCCCGTCGATCGATCTCCGCACGCAGTAGACCCAGCACCTCCTGCAAACCGGTCACGACCTGACGGTCGGCGCTGCCGTAGTGGATGATCGGCGAGAAGGCCCGATCGAGGAGCGCAGCGTGCGTCGGCCGGTGCCGCACCAGCGTGCGCGAGCCCGACCGCAGCGTCGTGGTGAGGGCGGGGTGCTCCCACAGCGTCGCCATCACGTTGCCGAGATGCACGCTGATGTCGGTTGCCGTCGTCGGATCGTTCACGCCCGGCGACAACGCTCGCACGGCGATGTCGGTGAGCTGGATGACGCCGAACTCGATGTCCTGCTGCATCGTCCGGCTGTCGCCGACCGCGATCGCATCGAGCATCGCCGTACGGCAGGCGTCGGTCTCGTCGAGCGCCGGCGCAACCCACATGACCGGACTGGAGGCGGTGACGAAGCTGCCAACGGTCGCGGTGAGATAGCCGGTGCTGTGCTCGGGCAGTGATGCGAGCACAGCGTCGTGGTCGATCTGCTGCACCCATCCGGCGCTGGGCGCTTCGAGCGCCGTGGCTCCGATCGGAACGTCGATCGATCCGTCCGGGGCCAGTGCGCCGGACTCGACACCGACGTGGATCGGTCCGGCGTCGGTGCGATACACGCGCTCTACGACGGCGATGGTCTCATTGGTCACGCGTTGGGCGATCGATCCGACCCGCATCGTCTGGGTGATGTGATCGACGGTGCGCACCACGGCGACCAGCGACAGCACACCCAGAGCGACGGCGACGATCACGGTGACGTGTGGAACCACGGCGTCGTCGGCCTCCCCGAAGCTGCGCGCGGACCGCAGCGCCAGCAGGCAGAAGACCGTGGTACCGAGCACGAACCCGACGGCGTTCTGGACGCTGCGGTTGCCCAACCAGTTGCGCAACGTGCGCGGCGAGAACTGGCTACTGGCGAGCTGGACGGCGACGAGCATCATCGAGAGCAGCAATGTGGTCGAGGTGATCAGTCCGCCCGCGATGGCGGCGAACACCGCGCGCGCACTCCCGACGGTCGTCTCCAACCAGAGCGGTACCGCCTCGGCGCTCAGCTGGCTGTCGAGCCACAGGAAGGCCTGCGCGAGCAGGATTGCGCCAAAGACGTACAGGGTGGGGATGAACGACAGGCGGTGGCTCATCCGGTCTGCGACCTGGCGCAGACGGACGGCGCCCATCACAACCAGGAACTCACGATGCCGGACGCCTTCTCTGCAGCTCGCTGCAGCAGGCCCCGCTCGGCCCAATCGGCTGGGTCGAGCAGCGTGGAATGTTCGTGGTCGTCGTCGAGATGGCGGTCGAGCAATGCAACGACATCCGGGTCGAAGATCACTGCGTTGGTCTCCTCGTCGAACTGGGTCGACCGCTGGTTCATGTTGGCAGAGCCAACGGTGGCGACGACGCCGTCGACGGTGATCACCTTGGCGTGCATCATCGAGACGTCATAGGTGCGAATGTCGACGCCGGACTCGAGCAGCGACGCGTACACCGCCTCGCCGGCCACCTGGACGAGTCGCTTGTCCGCGAACTCACCCGGCACCAGGATCGAGACGTCGACCCCACGTGCGACCGCATCGGTCAACGCGGCACACAGGCGGTCGTCGGGGTTGAAGTACGCCGTTGCGATGCGGACGCGGTGCTGCGCGCAGGTGATCAGACCCAGCATCAGCCGCCACAGTTCGCTGGCGCCGGTCTCGGCCGACCCACGGATGATCGAGCACGTACTCGACCCCACTGCCCTGGCATCGACGACGGACTCCGCCGCCGGATCGAAACCATCGTCGTTCTGGTCGGCCCAGTTGTCGATGAATCCGGCGACGAGGCCTGCCACCGCCGGTCCCCGGATCGCAAGGTGGGTGTCGCGCCACTCGGTCTCGTCGCGGGCGTCACCGTCCCATTCGTCGGCGATCCCGACGCCACCGGTGAATCCCACGGCCGCATCACACACGAGGATCTTACGGTGCGTGCGGTGATCCAGGTCGCCGATCTCCGGGACGCTGTCGCCGATCGGACGGAACCATCGCACGTCACATCCTGCCGCCTGCATCTCGTCGACGAGCTCCGGTTCCAGCTTGCGGGCACCGACAGCATCGAGCAGGACGCGCACTCGACATCCGCGTTTCGCTGCGGCGGCCAGCGTGTCGGCGAAGCGCTGCGCGATGTCGCCGCGCCAGTACACGAAGGTGACCAGGTCGACCGTGTATTCGGCCGCTTCGATGGCATCGAGCATCGCCGGGAAGATCTGGACGCCATTGCGAAGGACCCGGATCTCGTTACCCCTGGTGGCCGGCGTACCGAGCAGTGTCTGGAGTCGGAGTTGCCAGTGATCGGCCTCAGCGGTCAGATCGCGGTCGGGGTGGCCGGGCCCCTCGTCATTCATGGCGTCACCGATGCCCGACGTTGTCGCCGCTCAAACGGCGTCAGGGCCGCACCCGCCGGATCAGGGGTTTCGCGTCGACACGAACGGGAATGCCGGACACGTTCAAACGTTTCCATCGAGGAGGTCACCACCATGTCCACTGTCTACGAGACTACCGTCGACACGTTGCGCGAGGTCGGTGAGCGCTTGGCGCACGACGTGCCGTCGACGCTTGCGGCCGTCCGAGTTCCTTCGGTGCGGATTCCCTCCAGCGTGACGGATGTGCTGAACGACTGGCCCGACGATCTCGTCGACCGTGTCACCGGCCGCCGCCGTACACACCGCCTCACGCCGATGTTCGTTGCTGGCGGCCTCGTCGCATCCATGCTGGCGCTCGTGTGGATCGTCCGCCGCCGACGCACCGCTGACGCCGAGAAGCGCATGAGTGTCGTCAACGAGACCCGAGCGGCCGGCGCCGCCTGACGCCGTCAACTGCCGTTTGGGTGCCGTGGCGGAGGGGTATGGGCCGAACATGAGCACTAGAGACATCAACTCCGAGATCTCCCGTCGGCTCGATGAGCTGACACGTCGCCTCGATCAGCTCGAAGCCGAGTTGCCGGCGCTGCCATCCAGGGCGCTCGGCCTCAGCCGGGCGACGGCGCAACGAGTGAACTCCACCGCAGCCGCCATCGCAAACGACGTCGGCCGTCAACTCGGCCAGTTCGGCTCGACTGCCGACGACGCGCTGGCGACCAGCGTCGGTCAGGCGAGGTCTGCCGTCGAGCGGACATCGGCGACCGCCA
>JBGTIA010000457.1:0-2213 GCA_041745835.1 Ilumatobacteraceae bacterium
ACCGGGGCGACGGCGGTGCAGTGCATCCCGCACCTCGCACGGTCTGCCGGCGAGCTGTACGTGTTCCAACGGACGCCGTCGTCGATCGACGTTCGCAACAACTACGACATCGACCCGAACTGGTTCTCGACCCTCGAGCCCGGCTGGCAGACCGAGTGGCTGATGAACTTCACCACCCTGCAGACCGGCGGGTTCGCGGACAAGGACCTCGTGCAGGACGGCTGGACGGACATCACCAAACGGATCCGCGACAAGGTGCTGTCGAGCGGCAAGGAGTTCTCGCGCGAGACGTTCATCGAGGCCTACGAGGACTCCGACGACGAGAAGATGAGCGAGATCCGCGACCGCGTCGATGCGCTGGTCGCCGACGCCGAGACCGCTCAGGCGCTCAAGCCGTGGTACCGCCAGCTGTGCAAACGGCCGTGCTTCCACGACGAATACCTCGACGCCTACAACGAGCCGGGTACGCAACTGATCGACACCGACGGCAAGGGAGTCGAACGCATCGACGAGACCGGCGTGTGGGTGACCGGCAAGCACTACGAACTCGACTGCATCATCTACGCCTCGGGGTTCGAGGTGGGGACGGGCATGGCGCGCACCGCCGGGTTCGACGCCACGGGTCGAGGCGGGCAGCGGTTGTCGGAGTACTGGTCCGACGGGATGCAGTCACTGCACGGCATCCACGTCCACGGGTTCCCGAACCTGTTCATCGTGGGGCTCACCCACGCCGCCAACCTGATCTCCAACGTGCCCCACAACTACCTCGAGGCGGGCATCACGATCGCGACGATCGTCGACCATGCGCTCGAGGTCGGCGCAACCGAGGTCGAGGTCACCGCCGACGCCGAAGCGGCCTGGATCGAGCGGCTGGAGCAGGGCGCCGTCGGCCGCCTGACGAACTCACCGGACTGCACGCCCGGCTACTACAACAACGAGGGCCAGCCGACGGGGCGACGTGGAGTCCTCAACTCGATGGGCTACCCCGAGGGTCCGATTGCGTACTTCCAGTACATCGACGGGTGGCGGAATTCCGGCGAGTTCGCCGGGCTGGAATTCCGCTCCTGAGACTCCCCACCACAATCCGGACATCACCAATCCGGAACTTGCACAGTGCGTGCCGCTGAGCGGGCCGATCCGTGCAGACTTCGGTCGGACCCGGGTCTCGAGGAACCAGCTTGGTTCCGCGAGACCTTGGCTCGGGGGCCGACTCAGGTGGGGCGGGTGCCGAGGGTGACGGTGAATTCCTGCGGCGAGCCGGCGCGGACGACCTCGACCGAGATCGTGTCGCCGGGCTGATACGTCGCGATTGCGGCACCGAGTGACGTGGGATCGGTGATCACGTTGTCGTCGACGGCAACGATTACGTCGCCGACCTGCAGTCCGCTCCCGGCGGCGCCGGAGTCCTCGGCGATCTCCACGATCTCGACACCGAGCCCCTCGCCGGACGGCTGCGTCGTCACGCCCATCAGGGCTCGGTCGGGCACCGTACCGCTACGGAGTTCGTCGATGACGTCCATCACCGGCGTGATCGCGATGGCGAATCCGATGTTCTGCGCCCGGCCGGCGATCGCGGTGTTGATGCCGACGACCTCGCCACGCCCGTTCAGCAGCGGCCCACCGGAGTTGCCCGGATTGATCGCCGTATCGGTCTGCAGCAGGTTGACCAGCTGGACGCCGTTCTCTGCGGTGATCGTCCGGTTCTTCGCCGACAGGATGCCCGAGGTCACCGACGGCTCGCCGGTGAGGTCGAGCGCGTAGCCGACGGCGATGAGTTGATCGCCGAGGCGGAGTTCGTCCGAATCGCCCACAGCGAGCGGAATGAGGTCTGTGCGATCGACCTTGAGCACGGCAAGGTCGCGGCTCGGGTCACCGGCCACGATCGTTGCGGGCTCGGTGGTGCCGTCGGCGAAGGTCACGACGGTGTCATCACCCTCTGCGACCACGTGGTTGTTGGTGACGATGTAGCCGTCAGCCGACAGCACGAACCCGGTTCCCGAGGCCTGACCGCGGGACGTGTCACCGAGCGGTCCGGCCTGGGTGACCTCCTGACGCACGGACACCACCGACGGCCGCGCCGCTTCGACGAGGTCGCTGATCGACCCGCTTGCCACGCTGACCTGCTCGGTGGCGACGCTCGACGAGGCCGTCGGGGAGACGGTCGGTGCGTCGTTCTGCCCGACGGCGTAGCCGCCGAGCGCAGCACCGGTGAG
>JBGTIA010000458.1:0-8880 GCA_041745835.1 Ilumatobacteraceae bacterium
GAAGAAGTCGATGTGGGCGTTGAAGAAGAAGCTCAACCGGGGCGCGAACGCGTCGATTGGCAGCCCTGCCTGCAGCGCGAGTTCGACGTAGGCGAAACCGTTCGCCAGCGTGAATGCCAGCTCCTCGGCAGCGGTCGAGCCGGCTTCGCGGATGTGGTAGCCGGAGATCGAGATCGAGTGCCAGCGCGGCATTTCGGCGGCGGTGAACGAGATCGTGTCGCGCACGAGTCGCATCGACTGGCGCGGCGGGAACACGAACTCCTTCTGTGCCTGGTACTCCTTCAAGATGTCGTTCTGCAGGGTGCCGCCCAACCGGCTGCGGTCGACGCCGGCCTTCTCGGCCTGGGCGATGAACATCGCGAAGATCGGCGCTGCGGGGCTGTTGATGGTCATCGAGGTGGTGATCCCACCCAGGTCGATACCGGCGTAGAGGTCCTCCATGTCCGCGAGCGAGTCGATCGCGACGCCACAACGCCCGACTTCGCCGAGCGACATCGGATCGTCGGAATCGAGACCGAGCAGCGTCGGCATGTCGAACGCCGTCGACAGACCGTCACCGCCCGAGCGGATGATCTCCTTGAACCGCCAGTTCGTGTCCTCGGCCGTGCCGAAGCCGGCGAACATCCGCATCGTCCACAAGCGTGACCGGTACATCGAGGCGTGCGGCCCGCGCGTGTACGGGTAGACGCCCGGGAACTCACCGTCGTCCGGGCCGTACACCGGCTCGAGCGGTATCCCCGACATCGTGGCGAACCGACCCGCCCGCAGGGCCGAGTCGTCGAATGCGTCACGCCAGATCCTGCGGTTGTCGGTCACGGGACGATGGTACCGATCGGGCGTGGCGGCGACGAGCCGACTGCCCGAAGCGCTACCGGCGCGCCATCTGCCATAGCCTGATGGTGTGGACCGACCAGCGCCCGCGATCTCGGAGTTGCTCGCCATCCCGGAATTCGGTGCGTTCGTCCTCGCGGCTCCCTGGTTGGCCACGGCGCCGCGTGGAATCGGCCGTCGTGTGCTGGTGCTCCCCGGTTTCACGGCCGGGGACGTGTCGACTGCACCGCTTCGATTCGCGCTCCGGGCGCTCGGCCACCGCCCGGCCCCGTGGGGACTCGGACTCAACGTCGGTCCCGACGACGAGACTGTCCGGCAGTTGCTCCGCCGCCTCGATCAACTCGTCAAACAGAACGGTGGTCCGATCGACATCGTCGGGTGGAGCCTCGGCGGCGTCATGGCTCGCTTGCTCGCCCTGCACCAGCCTGATCGCGTCCGTCAAGCCGTATCGCTGGGCAGTCCGATCCGGGTCGAGGACCCAGAGGCGAACCTGAGCAAGAGCGTCCGACGCCTCTCGCAACTCGCCGGGCTCCAGCGTGGCCGTCGAGGTCACGACCTGACTGTCATCCCGGTGCCGTCGACGGTGATCTACTCCCGCCAGGACGGTGTGGTCGCCCCGGGTTCGTGTCTGCAGCCGACCGGTCCGACGTCGGAGAACATCGAGGTTCGAGGCGCGCACATCGGTCTCGGACACAACGCTGCCGCGGTCTGGGCTGTGGCCGACCGGCTCGCCCAACGCGACGGGGAGTGGGCGCCGTTCGTGCCGCCATCGGCAATGGCGTGGTGCTACCCGGACCCGGCCAGCGACACCGGTGTCTCGGCGAGCCCGGCAGGGACCTGACGGCGATGCCGACCTCGCAGATCGAACGAGGTCATTCGAGGCTTCTGGCGATCGAGACCCCGACTGCGCTCGGACACACGTCGACGTTGACGGTCGTCGACGCAGCGAACGCACCGCACCGTCTGAACGCCGCGTTGCTGCGCCAGGAGGTTCGCGCCCGACTCGACGACCACCCGATGCTGCGCCAGTCGCTCGTTGCGGTGCCGTTGAACCTGGATCGGCCGTGGTGGCGTGATCACCCCGGGTTCGATCTCCACTATCACCTCCGACACATCGCTGTTCCCGACCCCGACGACCCGAATTCACTGGCCGATCTCGTTGCGAGGATCCACAGCCGGCCGCTCGACCGCGGGCGCCCACTGTGGGAGCTCTACCTCATCTCGGGACTCGCCGACGGTCGTGCTGCGCTGCTGTTCAAGATGCATCTGGCTGCGCTGGCCGGTTCGACGGGGAACTCGCTGTGCGCCGGACTCATCGGTGAGTCGCCCGAGCTGATCGGTGAACCGGTCGGCGAGCCGCGCAGCTGGATGCCGCATCCGGGACCCACCCTGCACGACATCGGCACACGCGCCTGGCTGAACGCTGTGCTCGATCCGATGCGCACGTTCACCACCGTCCCGCGGACGCTGAACTCCATCCCGGGTATGCGCAGCTTGATGAACCCGGCGCTCGCGCTGATGAACCAGCGATCGCAGCGATCGATCGTGATCGCGGAGCAGTCCGGCATCACGCCCCGCACGTCGTTCAACACCCGCATCGGACCGCACCGTCGCTGGGCGAGCGCCGAACTCGACCTCCGGCGGATCGCCAAGGTGCGCTCGCGGTTCTCGGTGAGCACCGTCGACGTGCTCACGGCTGCGTGCGGCGGAGCGCTGCGGTGGTGGTTGCTCGAGCACGACGAGCTTCCTCGCGAGAGCCTCAAGGCGCTCGTTCCGCTGTCGGTGACCGACCCCGAGGCGATCGAGGGAATTGCCGGGGTGGTCGTCAACCTGAGCACCAACAAGCACCACGTACGCGAGCGACTCTCGGTCATCCACGAGCAGATCGGCGAGGCGGTGACACGCCACGGAGCGATGACCGCGGCCGAGATCCGGGGGATCGGCGGCGGCACACCGCTGCTCGGCATCGTGGCGTCCAGGCTGCTCGAACGGAGCCCGCTCGCCGACCGGTTGATGCCGCCGTTCAACACCACGATCACGTCGGTGCCGGGTACGCAGCACCCCCAGTATGCGCTCGGTGCCGAAGTGACGTCGATCTATCCGATTCTCGGTGTCGTCGACGGGATGGGACTCCACATCGGAGCGATCTCGGTCGGCGATCAGCTCTGCCTCAGCCTCGTGTCCGATCGTGAACAGATCCCGGACCTCGACGCTCTCGCCGCACGCATCGTGTACGAGTTCGAGTTCCTCGAGAAGTCCCGACGGTGAGCGGCCTGCTCCACGTCGCCGCCGTTCACACCGCCGTTCACACCGCCGTTCACACGTAGTAGCGGAAGATCACCTCGGCGACGCAGGAGGGCTTGGCGGCACCTTCCACCTCGAACACGAATTCCTGGGTGACCTGGGCGCCGCCCGCAATGTCCTCGACCGAGGTGAGGGTGACACCGAGGCGCAGCTTGGAGCCGACGGGTACCGGCGACGGGAATCGAATCTTGCCGGCGCCGTAGTTGACGCCCATGGCCACGCCGGAGACCCCGAAGATCTGCGGTGAGAGCATCGGGCCGAGCGAGAGGGTCAGGTAGCCGTGGGCGATCGGCCCGCCGAACGGGCCGCTCTTGGCGCGCTCGGGGTCGACGTGGATCCACTGGTGATCACCGGTCGCGTCGGCGAACGTGTTCACCTGTTCCTGGGTGATCTCGACGTACGGGGAGTAGCCGAGGTGCTCGCCGACGAGTGTCTTCAGTTCATCGATGCCGTTGATCATGCGGGTCATGGCCCTGAGCTTGGCAAACTGAACGGGTGAGCGACGAAACCGACGACCTGACCGAATCGCTGCCTGGCGGCGAGGCGGCCGACCGGTCTGGCTTCGTCACCTTGGTGGGACGGCCCAACGTCGGCAAGTCCTCGCTCGTGAACGCAATCTGCGGGCGCAAGATCAGCATCGTGTCCGACAAGCCACAGACCACCCGGCACCGGATCATGGGCGTGTTGACGCGCCCGGGCTCGCAGCTGGTGTTCGTCGACACGCCGGGCCTGCACAAGCCGGTCACCGCGCTCGGCGAGCGGGTGAACGCCACCGCACTCGGCAGCGTCGTCGATGTCGACGTCACGTGCCTGGTGCTGGACGCGACCCACGCCTTCGGCACAGGGGATCGTTGGGTCGCCGATCGGATCGACGTCGCCACGTCGATCGTGATCGTCAACAAGATCGACGTCGCCCGGCGCGAGCAGGTGCTCAAGATGCTCGGCGCGGCGAGCCAGCTCGGTGCAGCGGCGTACTTCCCGGTCTCGGCGGTCACGGGCGAAGGCATCGGTGCGCTCGTGGCCGATCTCACGGAGCGCATGCCAGCGGGACCGCGCTACTTCCCCGACGACGAGGTGTCGGACCTTCCCGAGGAGCGCTGGGTCGCCGAACTGGTGCGTGAACAGTTGTTGGCGGTCTTCCGCGATGAGCTTCCGTATTCGATCGCCACCCAGGTCGTCGAGTGGGAGTGGCCGAGGATCCGGGTCGACATCGTCGTGGAGCGCGACAGCCAGAAGGGGATGGTGATCGGCAAGGGCGGACAGATCCTCAAACAGGTCGGCGAGCGGGCCCGGGCCCAGCTCCCCGAGGGCGTGTACCTCGAGTTGCGGGTGAAGGTCGACAAGGACTGGCAGCGCCGGCCCGAGCGCGTCGAACGCCTGGGCTACTGATCGCAGTTCTGATCGCGGTCACTGATCGGCGAGCGACGTGTCCGGGGGCGACGACGACTCGACCGTCGGGTCCACGGTCGTCTCGGCGGTCGGGTCCGGCGGTTCGGTCGTGGAGGCCACGGCAGGAGGTGGGCTTGCGAGCAGGTTGACGTAGTCCTCGTATGAGAGCGGCTCGCCGACGTCCGACAGCAGGCTGTTGCCCTTCTTGACCGAGATCGGCTCGCCGTCGATCCTGAAATTCACGAGCCCGACGCGGCGCAGGCTGCTGATCATCGTCATCACGATCTGGCCGATCGCCTCCGTCTGTTGCGTGCTCGGGATGCGAGCGAAGGTTCGAGCGTCGAGATCGACGGTGAGCACGGCCCGCGATTCGCTGGCACCCACGATCAGGCCCGTTGCGATGAGTGACTCCAGTGCCACGTCCGGCGGAGCCCCGGCTTCCAGGATGTCGGCGATCTGGTCGGCCGCGAATGGTGGAGGCAGGTCGACGATGACCGGCTGGAGCCGACCGCGAGTCGTGAGAAAGTAGAACTCGGCCGGCTCGAGACGCACGATGGTCGTCGAGGGTGCCAACAAGGTGTCGGGTGTGGTCGGCGGCGTGGTCGGGATCGGCAAGGTCGTCGTGGTCGTGGTGGACGTCGCATCGAGGTCGAACGGATCCTCCTCGGGCGCGATCACCGAGAAACTCTCGTCACCCGTCGGCACACCGCACGATGCGAGCAGCGACGCAAACGTCAGGGTCACGGCGATCACCGGGATCAACCGCCATCGTCTCACGCTCATGCCGGTACCCCGTCCGCCACGACACGCTCCGGCAGTTCGACGACGAAGCGGGCTCCGCCGCCGACCCGGTCCTGCACCCATGAGGTGCCGCCCATCGCCGCGGTGTGCTCGGCGACGAGCGCCAGGCCGAGTCCGGTGCCGATGCGGTGCCGCGCCGCGCTCCCACGTGCGAACCGTTCGAAGATCCGTTCACGTTCGCCTTGTGCGACACCGGGGCCGCCGTCTTCGACCGCGAGTCGGAAGCGGCCTGGTGCGGCCGCGGTCAGCTCGATCCGAATCGGTCCACCACCGTGGTTGCGTGCGTTCTCCAACAAGTTGCCGAGAATACGTTCGAAACGCACCTTGTCGATCGCGACCTGGCTGGTCAGTCCGCTGACCGCGACGATCGGCACGTCAGGTTCGCCGTACCTCGCTGCCACGCGCTGGGTCAGGTCGACGAGCGACACGTCTTCGACGTTGAGGTCGGTGGCTCCGGCGTCGAGACGGGCGAGTTCGAGCAGGTCGATCACCATGCTGTCGAATCGGCGAACCTGGTCCACGACCACGTCGAGGGCCTGCTGGGTCCGTTCGGGGATGTCGTCGCGTCGGCCGTCGAGCACCTCGACCGCGGCGGTGAGGGCGGTGATCGGCGATCGCAGCTCGTGGCTGACATCGGACGCGAAGCGCGCCTCACGTTCGATACGGGCCTGGACGGCGTCGGCCATGTCGTTGAACGACCCGGCGAGTCGGTCGAGGTCCGGATCGGATTCGGTGGCGAGTCGCGTGTCGAGTCCTCCGGAGGCGATGTCGGCCGCCGCGTCCGCGACCTGGCTGAGCGGCCGCAGCAGTCGGCGGCTGGTGGCGAGTCCGAACAACGTCGCCAGCACCACCGTGCCGATCGCCCCGAGGAGCAGCGCGGTGAGGATCGCCGTCAGCGTCGAAGAGGTTCCGGCAAGTGGGAAGGCCTCGAAGTAGCCGGTGTCGTGTTCGGCGATGTGGACGCCGACCGTGACGTAGTCGGATCCCTCAATATTCGTGTTCTGAAGGGCGCTCGTCCCGATCCGCACGCTGTCGACAAGCGACTCCGGGAAGTCGGTGATGGGATGCAGGACGCTCGTGCTCGCACGAGGTGCGGTCGGGTGGCCCGAACTGAGCACGGCGAACCCGTCGGTGTCGGTACGCAGCTCGTCGTCGAAGAACACACCGATGCCGCCAGGATCGATTGTGAGTTGCTGACGGACGAGGTCAGCGTTGGCCAGCGCCTGCTGACGAGCGGAGTCCTGTTCCTCGTCGAGCAAGTTGTTCCGCGTCAGGCCGTAGGTGACGCCGATCAGGATCACACCGGCAAGCAGCGCGATGAACGCGAAGAAGAGCGTGACCCGCGTGCGTAGGCGGAGGGATCGACGGCGGGCCACCGGCTCAGTGTTACAGGTGGGCGTTCCATCGTGCATGTGGGTGCATGTGCGGTGCCAGAACGCCGAGTCGGACTGTTCACCCGCTGCCGGTGGAATGCCAGGGGGAGGAAGGCATCCCACCGGGGCAGCGTGAACAGTCATGATGATGCTGCCCCTGTGTGACGGACTGTTGCGGGAACTGTGCGATTTCGGTAACAAAGCGCACGATTCATCTTCGGGACGCGCAACACTGACGACCGCTCATGGAAACGCTGCTGTTCATCGAAGACGACGACGGAATCCGACTGGCGCTGTCGATGGCACTCGAGGACGAGGGCTACGCCGTTCACCAGGCGCCGAACGGCACCGACGGGCTCGCCGAGTTCCGCCGGACGCCGCCGGACCTGGTGTTGCTCGACCTGCGGTTGCCCGACATGTCGGGCTTCGACGTGTGCAGGGCGCTGCGCGCCGAGAGCATCGTGCCGATCATCATGATCACCGCGCAGACCGATACCCATGACATGGTCGCCGGGCTCGAGGCCGGCGCCGACGACTACGTGACCAAGCCGGTCGTGCCGAAGGAACTGGCTGCACGCATCCGGGCGCTCCTGCGTCGGGTCCAGCTGCAGGGCAAGACGGCCGCGCCGCTCGCCACGAGGTTCCGTGACATCGAGATCCGCCGCGAACAGGGCATCGTCCTCAAGGCCGGCATCGAACTCAACCTGACCAAGACCGAGTTCCGACTGATGTGCGAGTTCGCCGACCACGCCGGCGCCGTGCTGTCGCGTGATCAGCTGCTCGAGCGCGTGTGGGGCTACGAGTATCTCGGCGACTCCCGACTCGTCGACGCGCACGTACGCCGTCTGCGGCTCAAGGTGGAGGACCACCCCGACGACCCGAAGCTGATCGTCACGGCGCGTGGTATCGGCTACCGCCTCATGTCGTCCTGAGCGACGGCACGTCACGCGAGCGATGAGCGAAAAGCCGGCATCCGGCCCGAACGCACGCCGAGCGATGAGCGAAGCGCCGGGATCCGGGCGGTTCGCTCATCACTCACGCGGTCGACAGCGGACTACTTCGCGTAGAGCGCCTCGATCTCGTCGGCGAACTTGGCGAGGATGCCGCGTCGCTTGAGTTTCGAGGTCGGGGTGAGCAGCTCGGAATCGGGGAGCCACTCGTCGCCGAGCACTCTGACCTTCTTGACGGCCTCGGCGTTGTTGAAGCCCTTCATCACCTCGACGAGTCCCTCGTCGATCTCGGCGATCACGTCGGGATTCTCGGCGAGCGCCGTCGTGGTCGCCTCGTCGCCGGTGAGACCGTGCGATGCCGCCCACGCAGCAGCTGCGTCGGGATCGAGCACGACGAGTGCCGTCATGAACGGGCGCTGCTCGCCGATCGCACAGGCCTGGCCGACCAGCGGGATCATCTTCAACTCGGCCTCGAGATTGGCGGGGCTGACGTTCTTGCCACCGGCGGTGATGATCAGCTCCTTCTTGCGGTCGACGATCTTGAGGTAACCGTCCTCGTCGAGGACACCGATGTCGCCGGTGTGCAGCCAGCCGTCGCTGTCGATCGTGTCGGCCGTCTGCTCGGGCTTGCCGAGGTATCCGACGAAATTGTTGCCGCCGCGACACAGGACTTCGCCGTCCTCGGCCAGTTTCAGTTCGACGGCCGTTGCGGCTCGACCCACGCAGCCCGGCTTGGGAGCATTGGCCCAGGTGAGCACCGCCGTGGTCTCCGACATGCCGTACCCCTCGGTGAGTGGAACGCCGATGGCCCGGAACCAGGCGAGGATCTCTGCCGGGAGGGGAGCGGCGCCCGTGATGCAGATCTCGGTCTCGTCGAGGCCGATCAGCCCCCGGACGGTCGAGAATGCGACCTGGTCGAGGAAGTTCCAGGTGTCGATCTCCTCCTGGGTTGCGGTCCCGCGAGTCATCTTCTCCACGATCGGCAAGGCCGCCTCGACGGCTTCGTTGAACGCCTTCGACTTCTCGGGGTCGGCCGAGAGCGCGGCGTTGACGCCGGCGTACAGCTTCTCCCACACCCGCGGCACGCCGATGAACACGTTCGGTCGCACCTCGTTGGTGTACGCGGTGAGTTGCGACGTCTCGGGGCAGCACGTGATTTGGGCGGCGAAGTCGAGCAGGTAGTAGTGCCCGAGGAGCCGCTCGAAGATGTGCGCCATCGGGAGGTACGACAG
>JBGTIA010000459.1:0-1591 GCA_041745835.1 Ilumatobacteraceae bacterium
GACGGCAAGGGCCTGTCGGTCAAGCGGCTCGAGCGCCGCATCGCCCAGATGGAGGAGACCTACAAGCGACTCCTCGCCGAGCACACCAAGGACGACGGCGTGCGGTTCGAGGAGACAGGCGTGGACTACGTGTTCGTTGACGAGGCCCACGCCTATAAGAACAGGCGGGTCGATTCGTCGATCGACGGCGTGGCCGGGATCGGGTCGCAGCGGGCGCAGGACCTCGACGCCAAGCTCTGGGCGCTGCGTCGCACCCATGGGCCCCGGGTCGTCACGTTCGCCACGGCGACCCCGGTGGCGAACTCGATGTCCGAGCTGTGGGTCATGCAGTCATACCTCCACCCAGACCTGCTCGCCGACGTCGAGCTGCGGGCCTTCGACTCGTGGGCTGCAACGTTCGGGCGAACCCACACCGCGCTCGAGCTCGCACCCGACGGCAGCTCGTACCGGATGCAGACCCGCTTCGCCCGGTTCCAGAACGTCCCCGAGTTGCTCACCCTCTACCGGCAGGTCGCCGACGTCCGGACCACCGAAGACCTCGGACTCCCAACCCCCGCCCTCGTCGGCGACAAGCCCGAGACCGTCGTCGTCGAACCCAGCGACGAACTGGTCGACTACGTCGCCGACCTCGCCTCGCGCGCCGAACGCATCCGCAACCGTGCGGTCGACCCGTCGGAGGACAACATGCTCAAGGTCACCGGCGACGGCCGACGCGCCGCCCTCGACCTTCGACTCGTCGACGCGGGCACCGATGATCCAGCAGCGGGGAAGTTGACTGTCGCCGCCGAACGCATCGCGGCGATCCACCACGGCACGCGAGATCACGCGTACCTCGACGAGCACGGCCAACCCGCCAACAGGTCGGGCGCGCTCCAGCTTGTGTTCTGCGACGTGTCCACCCCGGCGGGCACCGGTTGGAACGCCTACGACGAACTTCGGGCGCTCCTCGTCGACCGGAGAGTGCCGACCGAGGCGATCCGCTACATGCAGAGCGCGAGCACCGACGTCGCCAAGGCGAAGCTGTTCGCGGCGTGCCGAGATGGATCGGTTTCGGTGCTCGTCGGATCGACCGAGACGATGGGCGTCGGCACGAACGTGCAGGCGAGGGCGATCGCCATGCACCACCTCGACGCGCCGTGGCGGCCGGCCGACATCGAACAGCGCGACGGTCGCATCCTCCGCCAGGGCAACCAGAACCCCGAGGTGCATGTGTTCCGGTACGTAACCGAGGGCAGCTTCGACACCTACATGTGGCAGACCCTGGAACGGAAGGCCGCCTTCATCGCCCAGGTCACACGAGGCGACCTGCCGGATCGTGACGTCGACGACATCGGCGACCAGGCTCTCTCCTTCGCCGAGGTCAAGGCCCTCGCCACGGGCGACCCACTCGTACTCGAGAAGGCCGGCATCGATGCCGATGTCGCTCGCCTGACCCGCCTCGAACGAGCCCACCACGACGACCAGCGCCGACTCCGACGCACCTACGAGGCCGCAACCCAGCGAGCCGACAGTTCTGACCAACTTGCGGCAACGCTCACCGATGCGATCGGCCGGCTCGTCGATACCCGCGGCGACGACGAGTTCTCCATAG
>JBGTIA010000460.1:0-1719 GCA_041745835.1 Ilumatobacteraceae bacterium
CCGTGCTCGCAGCGGGCAGCGACCTGATGGTGGTCGGCCGTGCGGGTATCGGGCTCGACAACGTCGACGTCGAGTCGGCGACCACCCGTGGCGTGATGGTCGTCAACGCGCCCCAGAGCAACATCGTCTCTGCGGCCGAGCTCACGATGGCGTTGCTGATGGCGCTGGCTCGAAACGTGCCGCAGGCGCACGCGGCGCTGGTGCAGGGCCGCTGGGAGCGCAGCCGGTGGGAAGGCGTCGAACTCGCCGACAAGACCCTCGGCATCGTCGGACTCGGCCGGATCGGCAAGCTCGTCGCTGACCGTGCCAAGGGCTTCGGGATGCGTCTCGTCGCCTACGACCCGTTCGTCTCCGACGATCGCGCGAAGAAGATGGGTGTCGAACTCCTGGCGCTCGATCAGGTGGTCGCCGAGTCCGACTTCCTCACCGTGCATCTCCCGAAGACACCCGAGACGCTCGGCCTGATCAATCGTGATCTGTTGATCAAGGCGAAGCCGAGTCTGCGAGTCGTCAACGTCGCCCGAGGTGGCATCGTGCACGAGGGCGATCTCGCCGAATGCCTGCGCGAGGGCATCATCGCGGGCGCCGCGCTCGACGTGTTCTCGACCGAGCCGATGACCGAGTCGCCGCTGTTCGAGATCGACTCCGTCATCGTCACGCCGCATCTGGGTGCGAGCACTCGTGAGGCGCAGGACAAGGCCGGCGACACGATCGCGTCGATGGTGCACCTCGCCCTTGCCGGCGAGTTCGTTCCGTTTGCGGTCAACGTCAACGCAGCCGAGGCGAGCGAGACCATCCGTCCCTATCTGCCGTTGGCCGAGCGACTCGGCAGCCTGTTCGTGTCGCTCGTCGGTGGACTGCCTGCCGAGTTGGAGATCTGCTGCGAGGGCGAGATCGCCGGCTACGACACGAGGATCCTGGAGTTGGCCGTCCTCAAGGGATTCTTCGGCGTGATCTCCGACGAACCGGTGACCTACGTGAACGCACCGCAGCTGGCGAAGCAGCACGGCGTCGAGGTGCGCGACGTCTGTTCGGCCACGTCAGCCGACTTCGTGAACCTGCTGTCGCTGCGCGGTGGCGGACACTCGATCGCTGGCACGCTCGCCGGGCCGAAGGCGGCACAGCGCATCGTCAGCATCGACGACACGCCCTTCGACGTTCCGCCGGTCGACAACATGGTCGTGATCCACAACGACGACCGCCCGGGCGTCATCGGAACCGTCGGCACGCTGCTCGGCGACGCCGGCGTCAACATCTCCGACATGGACGTGAGCCGGGTCGCCGGCTCCGACACGGCGGTCATGCTGATCGCTCCGAGTGCGACGATCCCCGCCGAGGTGCTCGACGCACTCCGCGCCGCCCCCGGCATCCTCAAGGTCACCAGCCTCACCGCCTGACCCCCGGCCGAGAACCGAAATTTGTACGGATCTGCCCGCCTGGCGCAACTCCACGCACAAGTTTCCGACGGGAGCGGTTACGCCCCGAAATTTGTAGGGATCTGCCCGCTCAGCGCGCTGTGGTGCGCAAATTTCGGACCTGTCGGATCGGAGTTTCGGAGTTGTGGGCGGTCAGGGGAGGCGGAGGCTTGCGGCGGTGCGTTGGGCTTCGGCGCGGGCGGCGTCGGCGAAGTCGGAACCCGACCCGGCATAGAGGATGGCTCGTGACGAACTGACGATGAGGCCGCGGCCGTCGGCGCGCGCTCCGTGCTCGACGGCCACC
>JBGTIA010000461.1:0-5187 GCA_041745835.1 Ilumatobacteraceae bacterium
GCGCTGGAGGCGGTGCAGCTGTTCGGCGGCAACGGGTACATGAGCGAGTTCCGCGTGGAGCAGCTGGCCCGAGACGCCAAGGTGCTGCAGATCTACGCCGGCACCGACGAGATCCAGATCGTTGCGATCGCCAAGGACCTCTTGCGAGCCTGACGATTACAACGCGCGATTACAACGCTGGTCTGACCCGTGATGTAATCCGGACGGACAACACGGGTCTGACCCGTGTAGTCCCGTGCTCGGTCGGCGTGGTGCTTCCCCTGGGATTCGAACCCAGAACCAATGGATTAAGAGTCCACTGCTCTGCCATTGAGCTAGAGAAGCAAGCGGCGTGGGAGGGTATCGAGCGAACGCTCGCTCGACACCCTCTCAGTGCCTGCGTATGGGGTGGCCAAGGGGACTTGAACCCCCAACCGCCAGGATCACAACCTGGTGCTCTACCTGTTGAGCTATGACCACCATGTGGTCGAACAGTCTGCCAGGTCGGGCAACGAACGCCACCAACAGTTGGCGACCACGCCACCTCGGTGTCGTCGGCATCGCTCGGCGTCGTCAGGTGAACGGAACGAGCGCAACCTTGCCAGCGACCTTGCGGTCGGCGAGGTCACGCAGCGCTCGTGCCGCCTCGTGCAACGGGTAGGTCACGGGCTCGACCGGGTCGAGCTCGCCGGCGGCAATCCGCTCCACCACCTCGGCAAGCAGCGCCCGGTTGGCGTCACCGTTTCGGCCCACCCAGGCGCCCCAGTCGACCCCGGTGACGCGGCGATTGCGCAGCAGCACCTGATTGGCCGCCAGTTTTGGGATCCCGGCGACGAACCCGATCACGAGGTACTGACCGTCCTCGCCCAACGCCCGTAGTGCGACCTCGCCGACCTCGCCACCGACGGGGTCGTACACGAGATCGACCCCGCCACGGTCGGCGCGGTCGTCGAACGAGGCTGCAAACGCCTTGGCGGCGTCCTTGATCCCCGCTGCATCGAGGAGCGAGTTGTCGATGGTCGCCATGGCACCGCGCGATTCGGCCAGCGCACGCTTCTCGGGCGTGGATGCCACAGCGATCACTCGCAGGCCGAGCGCCGAGCCGATGTTGACGGCGGCCAAACCCACGCCGCTGCCCGCACCGAGCACGAGCATCGTGTCGCCCACTGAGGCACCGGCTCGCACCCGCAGGGCGTACCAGCCGGTGAGATAGCTCTGCATGAACGTGGCGGCCTGGCCGTCGGTCAGCGAATCGGGGATTGCGACGAGCTGCCTCGTCGACACGACGACCTCGCTCGCGAACCCGCCGAGACCGACGCTGGCGAAGACTCGATCGCCGACCTCGACACCGGCGCCAACATTGATGTCGTCACTGGAGAGGTCGTCGGCCAACTCGACGATCCGCCCGACCACCTCGCCACCCGGTACGAACGGCAGCGGCGGCTTGATCTGGTACCGGCCTTCCACGAACAAGCCGTCGACGAAGTTGACGCCGGCGGCGGACACGGCGAGACGCACCTTGCCCGGACCCAACGGAGCCGGATCCCGCTCGACGACCCGCAGCTCCTCGATCGGGCCGAACGCCGCACACTCGATCGCAGTGACCATCGCCATGCCACTCGCCGCAACCATGGCGTCAGCCTCGCATCCGTTCGCGCCAGGCGTCGGGCTTGAGTCCGAGATCCACCATGCGTTCCTGCGCCCAGATCGGCGGGTCGAACTCGCCGCCCGCCTGCAGTCGCTGAACCTGCTCACCGTCCTCGGCCCACACGTGACAGGTGTTCAGATTGAACCGCCATGCCGCCTCGCGTTGCTCGGGCGACGGCTGCTGTGCCCTGGCGCCGCCACCGCGTTTGGCCTGCGAGGCCTGCATCGACCACATGCACTGGATCGCAACGGGCGCCATCGCCTGCAGCAGCGCCGTGGTGTGCGTGCAACCGCGCGGCCCGCCGAAGAGTTCGCGCACCTTGTGCGTGAAACCCCGAGCGATCGACAGTCCGACCAGCTTGTCGTAGTGGCGCTCGATGCTCGGACACGACGCGCTCGGATGCGTCTCGATCCTCACGTCGGCACCGACTATCTCGAGCGTCGGGAAGGCGATCTCCAGGTCGATCTGCATGTGGTGGATCGTCATCGGGTCCGGATCGATCTCGATGTAGAGCCCCGGCGGCTTCTGATCGCGCACCGCGCCCCGGATCAGCAGCAGGCCGTCGCGCTTGCGGAACGCCCGGACTCGATATTCGCGATCGTGCAGCACCTCGAGGGGCGAGCCATCGTCGCCGATCGGTGTGTTCGGCAGGATCGACGAGGTATCGAACAGGTCGTCGGTGACGGTCGGATCGGCCATCGGTGCAAGGTAACGCAGCCCGATCGGCGACCTCCGGTCGGCCAGACTGCGGGGACATGGGCAGCCTCGACGTCACCACACTCACCGGACGACACGTGACGCTGGAGCCGCTCGGGCCCGACCATGTCGACGAGATCGCCGAGGCCGGAGCCGGGGACCGCGCCACGTTCGCCTACACCCAGGTTCCGCATGGTCGAGACGAAGCCGCCGAGTACGTGTCGTGGTTGCTCGACGACGCCGCCCACGACCGCGCTGCGCCGTTCGTGCAACGCCGGGCCGCCGACGACACGATCGTGGGCTGCACTCGTTTCCTCAACCCGCTGTGGCCCCTGGAACGCCACGACCCCGACGAAGTCGAGATCGGCGGCACGTGGCTGTTGGCGTCGGCGCAACGTACGGCTGTCAACACCGAGGCGAAGCTGCTGCTGTTGACGCACGCGTTCGAGACCTGGGGTGTGCAGCGCGTCGCGATCTGCACCGACGCCCGCAACGAGCAGAGCCGCCGCGCGATCGAACGCATCGGAGGCCGCTTCGAAGGTGTGCTGCGCCGGCACCGACGATCCACTCGCGCGGGCGAGCACGGTCGGCTCCGGGACACTGCGACCTACTCGATCACGGCCGACGATTGGCCGGAGGTACAGGCATTGCTCGTCGATCGCTCGACGCCGTGATCTGACCGGTGATCTGACCTGTGAGCGGACAGGAACTACACACCGTCGCCCGATCCGCCGTAGGGTCGCCTCCGGTGCCGCTCCAACACAGCTCCGTCAGATTCGGCCACGCGGTGTTCATCGGCCTGGCAGCAGGGATGCTCGGTGGGCTGTTCGGTGTGGGCGGCGGGCTCATCATCGTGCCAGGGCTGGTCAGCCTCGCCGGTATGGACCGTCGCCTTGCGCACGGCACCTCGCTCGCTGCGACGCTGCCGATCGCCGTTGCCAGCCTCATCACGTACGTGTCGCACGGCAATGTCGACTGGGCGGTGGCGCTGTTCCTGGCGATCGGTGCGATCGCAGGTGCCATAGTCGGTACGACCCTGCTGCAGATCATCCCCAAGAACGTGCTGGTCGTGATCTTCGTCGTCACTGTGCTCGCAACGGCCACGCGCCTCGCCATCAGCTCCGATTCGAGCGGGCGCGCGGATCTCACCGTCGCCATGGCGATCCTGCTGATCGTCATCGGGTTGCTCACCGGCACGCTTGCCGGCCTGCTGGGCATCGGTGGGGGCGTGATCATGGTGCCGGCGATGGTTGTCGTCCTCGGCATGGTCCCGGTGATGGCGAAGGGCACATCGGTCGCCGTCATCGTGCCGACGGCGATCATGGGGACCATCCGGAACCGCAAGAAGGCGAACGCCGACATTCGAGTGGCGGCGGTCGTCGGGTTGTTCGGCGCGGCGAGCGCGATCGTCGGCGGCACGATCTCCGATCGACTCAGCGATCAGGTGTCGAACATCATGTTCGCCGCCCTCCTCGTGTTCGTTGCGATCACCCAGTTGCTGTCGCTGCGGTCGAAGCCGGTCGCGGCCCAGCCCGAACCCTCGGTCCCTGCGAGCGACTGATCGTGCTGGCACTCGTTGTCGTCGCACATCCGTCGAGCGACAGCTATTGCCACGCTTTGGCCGGCCGAGCCGAAGCAGGCCTCCTCGCCGCCGGCCACGAGGTGGTCGTGCTCGACCTCTACGCGCTCGGATTCCGGGCCGAGATGACGCACGAGGAGCGCGACGCTTACCACGGCGACGCTCCGATCCTCGATCCACTCGTCGCCGAACACGGCGCGCTCGTGCAGCGAGCCGAGGCGCTCGTGTTCGTGTATCCCAGCTGGTGGAGCGGGCTCCCGGCGATCCTGAAGGGTTGGCTCGAGCGCACGCTGGTGCCGGGCGTGGGATTCGTGCTCGACGAACGCACCAACAAGGTGCGCCCCGGCCTGGGCCAGATGCGACGCCTCGTGGGGATCTCCACCTACGGCTCGCCCCGCTCGTACGTGCGGCTGGTCAACGACAATGGGCGGCGGGTCATCACGCGGGCACTGCGGATGAGCTGCGGGTTCCGGGTGCGCACGACGTGGCTCGGGTTGTACGCGATCGACACCTCGACGCCGTCGCAGCGCCACACATTCCTCGCCCGCGTCGAGCAACGGATGGCGAGCCTGGGATGACCCGTGTACTCGTCGTCTACTGCCACCCGTCAGCGGAATCGTTCGTCGCTGCCGTTCGCGATCGGGTGACTGTCGGGCTCGAGGCCGCCGGCGCCGACGTGCGACTGACCGACCTCCACGCCGACGGATTCGACCCGTTGTTCACTGCCGTCGAACGGGCGAACCATCTCTCGCCGGGCACCGATCCCTCGATCGCCTCGTACGCCGACGACCTGCAGTGGTGCGACACGCTGGTGCTCGTGTATCCCACGTGGTGGTCCGGCCAGCCGGCGATGCTCAAGGGGTGGATCGATCGCGTCTGGGTGAACGACGTGGCGTGGACGCTGCCGGACGGGGCGAACCGGCTCCGGCCCGCGTTGCGCAACATCCGTCGTCTCGTGGCAGTCACCACGCACGGCTCGCCGAAATGGCTCAACATGATCGAGGGAGAGAGCGGCAAGCGCACCCTGACGCGCAGCCTTCGCACGATGTGCCATCCGCTCGCCCGAACCACCTGGCTGGCGCTGTACGGCGTCGACAACGCGTCCGATGCCGAGCGGCTCGCTTTCCTCGACCGCGTCGAACGCCGCATCGCCCGACTCGCCTGAGTTCGTTGTCCGGAACTGGCCTGCTCTGTGCGGATCTGGTTGCGGAAACCGCAACTGAATCCGCTCAGACCTCCGGCGTGGCTCAGCTGGTTGTGCGTCGGGCAGCGGCGACGGCGACGG
>JBGTIA010000462.1:0-5887 GCA_041745835.1 Ilumatobacteraceae bacterium
CCGCACGACGCGGTCGCCGAGCGCGTCTCGTGGGGGACGAGCGACCTGGTCGCCTTCCACACCCACGCCTGTGAACATCGTTTCACCGAGGGTTCGTGGGACGCGCCCGGTCCGGTCGGTGTGTGGATCCGCCTGCGAGTGCCGGTGGTGCCCGACGAGACGCCGTCGGGTGTCCAGCGGGCTGCGGCCGCCGCCGATTTCGGCAACGGCGTGAGCGGCGGCTTGCCCTTCGAGCAGTTCACGTTCATCAACCCGGATCTGACCGTGCACCTCCTTCGGACGCCGGTCGGCGAGTGGATCGGGATGCGCACGGCATCGCACTACGGCTCGGCGAGCGCCTCGACGGGAGCCGGGTTCGCCGAGTCGGCGCTGTACGACGTCGAAGGGCGGTTGGGTCGCAGCGTCCAGAGTCTGATCATCGACGAACGCTGACGAACGCCGCCGGCGCTGCGACGCCGTGGCGAAATGTCGACCGCTCGTCGGGAACCATGCGTCTCCGTGTGACGTCCAACACACATGATGCGTGAACGGCTCATCCCTCTGGCACTCGCCACCACGTCGCTGCTGGTGGCGGCATCGTGCACCTCCGACGGCTCGACGACCAGCGACTCGACGATCGAGCCGACGACGTCAGGCGACGTGTCGTCGACGGCGCCCGACAACACCACAGTGCCATCGTCGACTGCCCCGGCCCAGCCTGCACCAGGCCCCCAAGGGTTCGCCTCGGCGAACCTCGAGTTCTTCGGCGATTGCGATGCGCTGCTGACCTACATGAAGACCGAGGCGACCGAGCGGGTCACGGCGTGGGGACTGGGCGGGGGCATGTACTACGGCGACGGTCGGATGGTCGACGAGATGGCCGCGACCGACGACGCAGGTGGTGCCGTGCCCGAGAGCGCGTCAGCACCCGGCGCCGTCGAGGGCGAGGACTTCTCCGGAACGAACACCCAGGAGGCCGGAGTCGACGAGGGCGACATCGTCGAGACCGACGGCGACCACGTCTACGTCGCCAGCAGCGACGGCCTGCGGGTCGTGGCGGTCGCCGACGCCGACGTCGTTGCCGAGCCCGAGCTGCCACAGGGGTCACACCAGCTGCTGCTCGACGGTGACCGCCTCGTGGTCGTCACCTCCAGTTGGGGCGGATCACCCGACACCGTCGTCTCGCTGTTCGACGTCGCCGACCCGGCGAGCCCCGACCTGCTGCGCCGTTCACACCTCGAGGGAGGTGTGGTTGCAACCCGATCGGTCGACGGTGTGGCACGGCTCGTGATCACCACGTCGTTCGACCAGCGCCTCCCGTTCGTGCAACCCGACCGGTTCGGCCTCGACGAGGACAGCGCATTGGCGCGGAACAAGGAGATCATCGCGGAGTCCACCGTCCAGGACTGGTTGCCCCGCTGGTTCGACGAGGACGTCGAGGGCGGCTTCGGCCCCATGTCGCAGGTGCTGCCCTGCGAGACGGTCGCGGCGCCGCCCGAGTTCGCCGGTCTCGGCCTCACGTGGATCGGGTCGATCGACGTGAACGGTGACGGAGCGCCGATCGGCTCTGCGGGCATCGTGTCGACGGGCGACACGGTCTATGCGTCGACCGCCAACCTGTACGTCGCCACGCAGAACTGGAACTGGCAGTGGGGCGGCCCGATGCCCGTAGACGCCGAGGTGGCCGCACCCGACACAGCCCCCGACGAGGATCCGGGTCCGCCGCCCACGCTGATCCATCAGTTCCGGCTCGACGACGGCACCGGAGCCACCTACGTCGCCTCCGGTCAGGTGGAGGGACGGCTGCTCAACCAGTTCGCCATGAGCGAGTTCAACGGCGATCTGCGCGTGGCGACGACCACCGACGACTGGGGCGGCTTCGGCGACCAGAGCGAATCGACGGTCTTCGTGCTGCGGTCCGAAGGGAACGAGCTCCGCCAGATCTCCTCGGTCGGTGGTCTCGGCAAGGACGAGCAGATCTACGCCGTCCGATTCATCGATGACCTGGCCTACGTCGTCACGTTCCGCCAGATCGACCCGCTGTACGTGATCGACCTCAGTGATCCTGCCAACCCCGTCGAGGCCGGCGAGTTGAAGATCCCCGGCTACTCGGCCTACCTCCACCCGGTGGGTGACGGTCTGCTCCTCGGTGTCGGCCAGGACGCCACCGACACCGGACGGACCACCGGCACCCAACTCAGCCTGTTCGACGTGAGCGACCCGACGAACCCGCAGCGCACCAGCACGCTCCCGATCGGCGGCTACAGCGAGGTCGAGTGGGACCACAAGGCGTTCCTGTTCTGGCCCGAGGACGGCACGATCGTGCTGCCGGTGTCGCCGGGTTGGAACGACTGCGGGCCCGATGACGACTGCTTGGCCAAGGGCCTGGTGGGAGCGGGCGGCGGCGCAGTGGTCGCCGAACTCGCCGGTCGCGAGCTGAACGCCCGCGGCACGATCACGCATTCGACTACGCGCCGTTCCGGTTGTTGGAACCCGCTGCAGCGGTCGATCGTGATCGGCGACGAGTTGGTCACCGTCGGTCTCGACCGGATGAAGTTCTCCGATCGCCAGAGCCTCGAGCCCCGCGACGCGGTCAGCTGGGGCGACCCCGAAGAGTACGGCTGCTACTGGTACGTCGACTGATTACATCAGGGGTCAGACCCGCGATGTAAACGGGACAACACGGCTCTGACCCGTGTTGTCCCGTCGCATCTGAGTCTGACCCCGGATGGCACGATCACGGCGGAGTGACCGAACCGCCGGCGTTCGTGCGCAGCGCGTTGACGGCGAAGGCGCCTTGCGGGTACTTGACGGTGCGATAGGAGAACCCCGCGAGGACAACCGACATCAGCCTGGTGCGATCCGCCAGCGAGAACTCCTCGATGAGCGGCTGCAGGCCGGCCCCCCAGTTGACCAGCACCGACCCCTCCGGCGTCTGCTGCACGCTGCCGAGCGTGTCGCCGGTGAACAGCGCAGTGTTGCGGAGCTCCCACAACAACGTCGCAGTGCCGGCTGTCTCGTCGATGCGGTAGGCAACGGCTCGAGACTTCTCTCCCGGCATGCTGGCCCTGTTGTCGAACAGCGTCAGAACGTCCCCGTCGAGGCGCGCATCGTGCGGGCGCCTCGGGCCGTTGTACTCATCATCGCCAACGATGGTGAGCTGGCGCGCCACCGGTCCCGTAGGTTGTGGATTCCTAGTTTCCGGTGTGCCAAGCGTCCAGAGGACGTTGCCGCTCGGATAGTCCACACGGAACACGCCGTCCATGTGGCGAACCGTGACGACGTAGTCGCCGTCCAGTTCGACGCGATCGATCGCATTGATGTGGAACACGTCCCAGCCCTTGTCCTCGAAACCTGGCGTGGTCGCGAAGTTGACGGGGAAGGTGGAGTCCGCCGGGTCGAAGTGCTCACTCATCGTCCAAACCCACGCCCTGGAGCCATCGGCATTCACTTCCTCTATCACGCCATCGCTGAACGTGTCGCTCCCCGTCGCTCCGGAAATTCCAGGGTTGCCCCTGAGGTCCCCGGTCTCGATCGGATAGCTGATCAACGCTCGCCGATTCGGGCCGCCCGGAAGCTCGATGTAGTCGTGGTGATCGGTGGGCAATTCTTCCGGGGCCGGAGCGGTCGTCTGGTGCTTGACCGTGCCAGTGCCCTCCAGGTTCGTCAGCCAGTACCCTTGAGCGGCCTCGATCCCGAACGGTCCGCGCGATGGCGTGAAGGTCAGACGACCATCGGAGAGGCGCTTGAAGTCCATCATTGGCGAGGGCGTCCGCTTGTACCAGACCGGGGCACCGTAATGATCGAGGATCATCAAGTACGGGCCCGGGCTCGTGCTGGCGAAGCCCGAGGTGGTCAGGTACCAACCCGGCGACGGATTGCCGGGCCGTTGGACGTCGAGCCGTGGGAAGTCGGGCGGTACGCAGCGGAAGTGGTAACTGCGTCCGACACCCTGGCGAGTGGTCGCCAACGTCAACAGCTGGTCGGTGCTCATCGCCACGTTGGTCGTGCCGGTGCCGACGGGCGTCGCCGGTCCGCCGGAGACGGACACCGTCGCCGCCGTGAACGGCAGCACGTCGAGACTCATGGCGACGTTCGACGAGCCCGTTCCGGCCCCACATTCGACGACGTAGTCGGTGGCCTCGGGATTGAAGGGCGGCCAGGTCGGCTTGTCGAACGACAGACGCTCGAACGGTGAACCCGGCGGCGCAGTCATCACGGCGAACACGTCGACGATCACGTTGGTCCGCACCGACGAGACGATGCAGACCTGGCGGTCCGCTCCCAGCTCGATCGTGGCGAGATTCGTCGCCGCTTCACCGGTGCGGTAGTTGAGCGTCGACACGTCCGGAACTGCGCCGCCACACGGATACGCCGTCAGGAAGCCCGCGCCCGCAGCATCGGTCGAGACGAAGTTGAGCATCACTGCTGATGCGTCGGCGGCGTTCGACAGCCCGGCAACCGGGTCGAACGACCGGACCTCGCCCGCTGCGAGGGGAAGGAGCGGGCCGCCGATTCCGTTGCGGCTGTCGACGACGCGACGCCCTGCGGTGGGCTCGACCACCGCCGTCGGTCCGAACGCCGGGGCTGGCGCGTAGTAGCCGGTGACGTCGACGATGACGTGGACCGTAGTGTCGGCGATCACGCAGAGCGTGCTCCCGAGACCGAGCTTGACGATCGCTCCCACGGCGCGGGCCTCACTCGCCAGGAAGTTCACGTTCGAGGCGTTCGGTGCGGGCTCCCCGCACGGAAACGCTGTCATGAAGCCCGGACGCACGCCATTGGCTGCGGTCAGGTTGACGACGGCTGCCGTGGAACCCGCCGGGATCACCGAGGTCGGGATCTGCACCTCGCGCACGCGCAACGGAACCAACGCGGTCAACCCGGGGCGTCGGCTGTCGTACACGCGCTGCGGCGCGATTGACCCGAACCGGCTCGGACCGTCCGACCACCACCCACTCAGGTCGATGATCAGATCGGATCGTCCGTGACTGAAGATGCAGACCTGCCGGTTCGCATCCGGGATCGCGACGACCAGGTTCGGCGTGGCGAAGCCGGCGCGAGCGTTGAGGTTCGATGTCTCAGGTCGACCGGTGGCGCACGGGTAGACGGTGAAGTAGTCGGCCTCGCTGTTCACGGCGGTCATGGAGAACGCCACCGCCTGCGCCCCCGAGGGGATGTCGGCGCCGACATTCACGACCATGGTGCAACCACGATCGAGCGGAGCACCGACGCCACCGATGTTGTTGCGGGTGTCCACGAGTCGCACCGGATTGATCGGTGCGTAGCTCTGCAAGGGGGGCGTGGTCGCCGCTTCACCCGCCGGCTGCGGTGCGCACGTGACCGTCGCCGACGCTGCTTCAGCCCGAGGCGGGTTCGCGAGCCCTCCCACGATGGCGGCCGCCAGCAGGCCGGAGGCGAGGAGCAGTGGCCCGACGGTTGGCTTCATTGAGGCGTGAACGTAGCCGCAGCGCACCGTAGGGCGTCGTCAGGCGCGCTTCTGGATGTTCGCCCACTCGTCGCGGAGACCCACGGTGCGATGGAACAGACGCACTTCGTCGGGGTCCGCAGCGAAATAGCCGAGACGTTCGAACTGCACCACCTGGCCCGGTTCGACCGCGGCGAGCGCGGGTTCGACCTTGGCGTCGACGAGGAGCTCGCGTGAGTCCGGGTTCAGGTCGTCGAGCGGGTCGCCGGTCGCCTCGCCCGGCACCTCCGGCGTGAACAGTCGGTCGTAGAGCGCCACCGTGACATCGACGGCGTGAGCAGCCGACACCCAGTGCATGGTCGACTTCACCTTGCGACCGTCGGGGGCGTTGCCGCCACGTGTCTCGGGATCGTGGGTCACCTGGACCTCGACCACGTTGCCGTCGGCGTCGACGTCGAAACCCGTTGCGGTCACGAAGTA
>JBGTIA010000463.1:0-4629 GCA_041745835.1 Ilumatobacteraceae bacterium
GGTGCCGCCGATCGACATGTACTGCGTGAACCGGTCGGTCGCCTCCTGCTGGATCTTTGCGAACTCGGGATGGCTCGTGTCGGGCACCGGCTTGTTGAGCAGGTCGGCGAGGTACGGAGCGATCGTGTAGGGCAGCACGAAGTAGCCGTCGGACAGCCCCTGCATCAGCGCGGAGGCGCCGAGCCGGTTTGCTCCATGATCGGAGAAGTTCGCCTCGCCGGCGCAGAACAGTCCGGGAATCGTGGTCTGCAGTTCGTAGTCGACCCACAGCCCACCCATCGTGTAGTGGCTGGCGGGGTAGATCCGCATCGGCACCTCGAACGGGTTCTCGCCGGTGATGCGCTCGTACATCTCGAACAGGTTGCTGTAGCGCTCCTCGACGACGTCCTTGCCGAGGCGTCCGATCGCATCGGCGAAGTCGAGATACACGCCGTTCTTGAGCGGGCCGACGCCCTGGCCGGCATCGACCATGCGCTTGGCGGCCCGCGACGACACGTCGCGCGGGGCGAGGTTGCCGAAGCTCGGGTAGATCCGCTCGAGGTAGTAGTCGCGGTCGGCCTCGGGGATCTGGTCGGCCGACCGGGTCTCGTCGGCGTTCTTCGGCACCCAGATGCGGCCGTCGTTGCGCAGCGACTCCGACATCAACGTCAGCTTCGACTGGAAGTCGTCGGCCTGCGGGATGCACGTCGGGTGGATTTGCGTGTAACTCGGGTTGGCGAAAGACGCACCTCGCCGATGCGCTCGCCAGGCACCGGTGACGTTGCAGGCCATGGCGTTCGTCGACAAGTAGAAGACGTTGCCGTAGCCGCCCGTGGCGAGGACCACCGCGTGCGCAGAGTGCGATGAGAATTCACCGGTCATCAGGTCGCGCGTGACGATGCCTGCGCACCGGCCGTCGACGTTGACGACGTCGACCATCTCCATGCGGTTCCAGAGCTTCACGTTGCCGAGGCCGATCTGGCGCGACAACTGCTGGTAGGCACCGATCAGCAACTGCTGGCCGGTCTGTCCACGGGCGTAGAACGTGCGGCTCACCTGCGCGCCACCGAAGCTGCGGTTGTCGAGCAAGCCGCCGTATTCGCGGGCGAACGGCACGCCCTGGGCGACCATCTGGTCGATGATGTCGACCGACACCTCGGCGAGGCGGTGGACATTGGCTTCGCGAGCGCGGAAGTCGCCGCCCTTGACCGTGTCGTAGAACAGACGATGCACGCTGTCGCCATCGCCCTGGTAGTTCTTCGCCGCGTTGATGCCGCCCTGCGCAGCAATCGAATGGGCACGGCGGGGCGAGTCGTGGAACGTGAACGCGTCGACCTGGTAGCCGAGCTCACCGAAGGTGGCGGCGGCCGACGCACCGGCGAGGCCGGTACCGACGACGATGATCTTGAACTTGCGCTTGTTCGCCGGGTTCACCAACTTCTGGTTGGCGATGTAGTTCTGCCACTTGTCGGCCAGCGGACCCTCGGGGATCTTGGAGTCGAGTTCGATGCTCATTCGGCTGCCTCCTCGTGAGTGACGGTGACGGCGTCGGGGTCGTACTCGACGATGCCGGCGAGTACTGCGACGGGGAACGACACGTTGCCGACCACGACGATCGTGGCAATCCCGGTAGCCAGGTAGCGACGCCAATTGTTGAATCGAGGGTTGCTCCACCCCATCGACTGGAACAACGACCAGGTGCCGTGGAACAGGTGGATGCCCAGTGCGATGTTGGCGACGATGTACAGGATCGCCACCGGGAGCCGCGACAGCGACGCGTCGAGATTGCGGTAGGCGGCGCCACGGACGAAGTCCGGGTTGGTCCACCCCCACGTGAGGTCCGCGAGGTGCCACAGGATGAAGAGCGTCACGATGATGCCGGTCCAGCGCATCGTGCGGCTGGCGAAGTTGGCGACCTGGTAGTCACGTGCCGACTGGTACTTGACCGGGCGTGCCTTTCGGTTGAGGACGGTCAGCGAATACGCCGCGTGGATGTGCAGCAGCACAGCGACGATGAGAACGGTGCGCAACCCCCACAGGACGTAGGTGCGCGGGAAGATCGGCACGAGCAGTTCGCGGAGGAACTCGCCGTAGACGTCGATGTCGTAGACGCGCTCGTCGCCCTCGGAGATCACCCCGAGGTACATCTTGAGGTTGCCGATCATGTGGGCGATGACGTATCCGATGCCGATGATCCCGGTGATCGCCATCACGTACTTCTTGCCGACCGCCGTGGAGTAGAAGTCGACGAGGAACGGCTTCTTCTTCGACGGCGGTTTGACTGCGGTACCCGTCACGGGCCCACGGTTCAGCGTCTGTGCCATTGCTGCGACGCTACTCGCCGATCGATGGAGCGAACCCAATTGACCCTCCACCTCGGTCCCAACTCGTTGCGAGTTCATTCGGGTTCGTCGCTGTCGCCATTGACACAGCAACGAGTGGAATCGGCCCGGTTGGGATCTAGCCTGCCCCGCCGACCATCATGGTCCGGTCCCTCGGTTCGTTCCGAGCAGGATCACTCTCGTACCGCCCTCAGGAGGCAAGAAGCCCGTGGACGTCGTTCCCTATCTCGCAGCAGTCTCGGCCATCGCCGCACTCGCCCTCGCGTTCTACTACTACAAGTTCGTCGAGAAGGCGTCCCCCGGTAACGAGCGCATGGTCTTCCTGATGAACGAGATCCAGACCGGCGCAAAGGCGTTCCTGAAGAAGGAGTACCAGTGGGTCTCCGTCTTCGTGGTGGTGATGGTCGTGCTCCTGGCCGTCGTCATCAACCCGCTCGCCTCGGTCACCTACCTGCTCGGCGCACTGCTGTCGGCTGGGGCGGGCTACGCCGGCATGACCGTCGCGACGATGGCGAACGCTCGCACGACCGAAGCGGCGAAGTCGGGACCGGCGGCAGCGCTGCCGATCGCGTTCCGCGGCGGCGCCGTCATGGGCTTCACCGTCGCCGGTCTGGCACTGCTCGGACTGATGGTCACCTACCTCGTGTTCGTCGTCTGGCTGGAGGTCGACGAGGCCTTCGAGATCTTCACCGCCTACGGACTTGGTGCGTCGTCGATCGCACTGTTCGCTCGCGTGGGTGGCGGCATCTACACGAAGGCTGCCGACGTCGGCGCCGACCTGGTCGGCAAGGTCGAGGCCGGCATCCCCGAGGACGACCCCCGCAACCCGGCCACGATCGCCGACAACGTGGGCGACAACGTCGGCGACGTCGCCGGCATGGGCGCCGACCTCTTCGAGTCCTACGCCGGATCGATCATCGCCCCGATCTCGTTGACCGCCTTCGCCCTCGCACTGACCGCCGATCAGGCAGGCACCGATGGTGTCATCAGCCTGCTCGTGTTCCCGATGGCGATCGCCTTCGTCGGCATGATCGCCTCGATCATCGGGTCGTTCTTCGTCAAGGGCGGCGACTCGACCGATTCGCATTCGCTGAGTCGTGCGCTGCACATGGGCACGAACGTCGCCATGGCGATCACTGCCCTGGGTACCGTCGGCGTCGCCTTCTGGTTGTTCTCGGGCGACAACTTCGACGCTCCGATCGGCCTGGCCATCTCCGTCGTCGGCGGCCTCGTCGTCGGCTGGGCGCTCGGCAAGACCGCCGAGTACTACACCTCCGACGGATTCGGCCCCGTCAAGAAGATTGCGCAGCAGGCCGAGACCGGGCCGGCGACGACCGTGCTCGCCGGTATCAGCGCCGGCATGATCTCGGTGGCGGCTTCGGTGCTGCTGATCCTGGTCGGCGTCGGTGTCGCCTACTGGGGCGGCCAACTCGCCTTCAACCCGGAGGCGTTCGGCGGGCTCGGTGAGGACTTCGGCGGGATCTACGGCATCGCCGTCGCCGCCATCGGCATGCTCGCCACCACCGGTGTGGTCGTGTCCGTCGATGCCTACGGTCCGATCGCCGACAACGCCGGCGGTATCGCCGAGATGGCCGAACTCGACCCCTCGGTCCGCCAGGTGACCGATGCGCTCGACTCCCTCGGTAACACCACGGCCGCCATCGCCAAGGGATTCGCCGTCGGCTCGGCGGCACTCACCGCGCTGGCGCTGTTCAAGAGCTTCGAGTTCGCCATCGCCGACGCCGACCCGACCGCCGCCCTCAACCTGAACATCGGTCGGGTCGAGGTCTTCATCGGACTGTTCATCGGAGCGGCCCTGCCGTTCCTCTTCGCAGCGCTCACCATCGACGCCGTGGGACGAGCGGCTCAGAAGATGATCGAAGAGGTCCGCCGGCAGTTCCGCGAGATCCCCGGCCTGCATGAAGGGCTGCCGGGCGTCGTGCCCGACTCGGCCCGCTGCGTGGCCATCTCCACCGAGGCATCGCTGCGCGAGATGATCGCCCCCGGCGCCCTCGCCGTGGTCGTGCCCCTGGTGGTCGGCTTCGTCAGCGTCGACGCGCTCGGCGGTCTGCTGGCCGGCGCGCTCGTCACCGGGTTCTGTCTGGCGATCTTCATGGCCAATGCCGGCGGCGCATGGGACAACGCCAAGAAGTACATCGAAGCCGGCGCCCACGGCGGCAAGGGCAGCGAGGCCCACAAGGCAGCCGTGGTCGGCGACACCGTCGGCGACCCCTTCAAGGACACCTCGGGTCCGGCCATGAACATCCTCATCAAGGTGATGACGATCGTGGCGCTGATCTTCGCCAGC
>JBGTIA010000464.1:0-4888 GCA_041745835.1 Ilumatobacteraceae bacterium
GCCGGGCGGCGGTGCCGACACGGCCGTGGTAGCTGGTGTACCGGATGCGAACTGGCCCGATGCTTGCGCTGCCTGCTGCGCAGTGGTGGCATCGAGCTGCGCTTGGTACTCGGCGCGCCGCTGCACCTCGCGCTCTGCGTCCATGATCTGGTTGAGTCGACCCGAGAGCCAGCCGATCAGGGCACTCAAGGCGAGCGCCACGATCCCGTAGACGATCATCGCAAACAGAATGGACGTGTCGAAGATCGACGGAACGTCGCTGCCGGTCGTGCCGAGTTCGATCGGCGTGAAGATGCCGCGGAACGGCGCCATCACCCGGTCCAGGTTGCGATAGACCCACTGGGTGAAACCCGCCGTCGGATTTGCGCCGAACAGGAGGAGCACGAACCCCAACAACAAGATGATCTCGACCACGAGGAGGTACGCGTAGACGAGATAGCTGACGGCGCGAGTGATGAGCAGGATCACCTTGCGTTCTCCAAGTGCTGTGGAATCTGCGTTGATCACGTCGGGCGCCTCGTTTCGGTTCGTCGATCCGTGGCTCTCACCGTAGTCACTTGTGACATACGCAAAGACGACATCCGGGACGACGACATCGAACTCACGTCGCGACGTCGAGCGCGGCGAGGAGCGACCGGCCCATGCGGGCGAATCGCTCGTTGTCGGCCGAATGCAGCACGTACAGCAGCGCGAAGTGCAGCGCCCAGACCTGCGCGCGACTCCAGGTCGCATCGTCGATGCCCCCAGCCGCAATCCGGAACACCGATCGGGTCTCGTCGTCGAACAACATCCATCCGATTGCGAGATCAACGGCAGGGTCGCCGGACGTGAGATCACCGAAGTCGAGTACGGCGCGGATCGCTCCGTCGCTCACCACCAGGTTGGCCGTGTGGAGATCGCCGTGCAACCACAACGGCACGCCGGACCACTCGTCGACGGATGCGAGGTGCTCGAAGCGCTCGAGCACGCGCTGCGCATCGATCTGGGACCCGAGCAGCTCGACATTCGCCTCGACACGAGGGCGGAGATCGGCGATGGGCTGCCCCCGGAACGGATTGACCGGGGCGTGGGGTGGGGCCGGTTGGTGCAGCGTTGCGAGGAACGCCCCCAGTCGGCGAGCGTCGCCGACGGGGTCCACCAGCGCCACGTCGGCAGCGACCTCCCCGTCGAACCATGGACAGATGCTCCACGACCACGGATACCGAATCGATGGCCGTCCGATGCGCACCGGCGCCGCAACCGGGATGGGGAGCCGCTCGGCCATCGTCGGCAACCATCGATGCTCGTGTTCGACCAGGTCGGCTCCCGCCTGCCGGCGCGGCACCCTGACGGCGAGCGTCGGCCCGAGACGGAAGATCGCATTGTCCCACCCGCTCGCAACAGGAGTCACGGCGAGGTCGGCCAGGTCGGGATGTTGCTCGACGATCAACGCATGGACGAGGTCCACCGTGACGTCGATCTCGGCGGCGGGCATGTTCTGCACCGCCACCTCGATCAGAGACTCTCGAACTCGGGGAGGTGCAACAAGCGGGAGTCGTTCGAGAAGACCTCGATCGGCTTCTCGGTCGGCAACCGCATCCCCCGTTGCAGGATGCGCGCCTGTGTCAACTGGTTGTACTCGACCATCGTGACTGCCCAGCCGTCACGACCTGCGCGAGCGGTGCGTCCCGAACGGTGCAGGTAGTCCTTGACGTCCTTGGCAGGTTCGTAGTGGATCACCGCGCCGATGTCGTCGATGTCGATGCCTCGAGCGGCGACATCGGTGGCGACCAGAACCGACAGCTTGCCCTCGGCGAAACTGCGCAGGATCCGCTCGCGTGCGCTCTGCTGCATGTCGCCGTGCAACGGACCGGCGTCGACGCCGAGCTCCTCGAGGTTGCGCGCGACGCGATCGCAGTTCCGCTTGGTCTGGCAGAAGACCAGCACCTTGGGGAACTGCTTGGCGATCGAACCAATCACCTTGTCCTTGTCCATGTGGTGCACGGCGAGGAACAGGTGATGCATCGTGCCGACCGTGTCGGTCGCTTCGTCGATGGCCACGGTGACCGGATCGGTCTGGTAGTGCCGGATCAGGTGGCCCACGTCGCCGTCGAGCGTCGCCGAGAACAACATGGTCTGATTGCGGCTGCCGCAGTGGCGCAGGATCCACTCGACCTGCGGGGTGAAGCCGTCGTCGGCCATCCGGTCGGCCTCGTCGAGCGTGACGATCTGCATGTCGTCGAGCGACACCTCGTTCGACTTGATGAGGTCGATCAGACGCAGCGGGGTGGCGATCACGATCTCCACACCCTTGGCGAGTTCGTCGACCTGATGGTGACGTGATGCACCGCCGTACACGGGCAGCACCCGCATGCCGGCGTGATGCGCGACCGGCTCGAGGACCTCGGCGACCTGCACGGCGAGTTCCCGTGTCGGTACCAGGACCAGCCCGAGCGGACGCGACGGTTGGGCCTTGTCGGTGATCCGGGCGAGCATCGGCACGCCGAAGGCGAGGGTCTTGCCGGACCCGGTCTTGGCGCGTCCGCAGACGTCCTTGCCGGTGACGGCAACGGGAATCGCTTCGGTCTGGATGGCGAACGGCTGTGCAAATCCGCACGCCGCGAGGCCGTCGTCGATTCGCTGCGGCACCCCGAGTTCGAAGAACCCTGTCGGAGCCTCCACTGCGGGGAGGATGTTGAACGATGTGAGATTCGAGGTGTTGACGTGGCCACCGTCGTACGGCTGGCCCGTCGGGCGAGTGCGCTGCCGACGGGGCGCTCCTCGTCGCGCTGTTGATTCAGTCATGTGCGCCCAAGCGTATCGGTGTGGAAACGACGAGCGCGAGCCCACCGGAGACGTGCTAGCATCAGACGCGATGTTGCGCAGCGACCTCCTTCTGCTTCTGTAGGGCGAGCGCCACATATTCGCGTTCGCCCGCACCCCCCGCCCAACCGGCCGGGGGGTTCTTGCTTTTTCAGCCACGTACACGATGTGCCAGGCACATCGTGTACGTCACCACCCGCTCACGGAACCACCCCGCCGAACCAGGAGAATCCGATGCCTCCCCAGAACGTGAACCCGCCGAAGATGCCCTTCGAGAAGTACGCACCGTTCGTCCCGATCGTGCTCACCGACCGGACGTGGCCGAACGTCACCATCGACAAGGCCCCGCTGTGGTGTTCCGTCGACCTGCGCGACGGCAACCAGGCACTCATCGACCCGATGGATCCCACTCGCAAGCTGCGCATGTTCGAGGAACTGGTGGCGATGGGCTTCAAGGAGATCGAGGTCGGGTTCCCCTCGGCCAGCCAGCCCGACTTCGACTTCGTGCGCCAGCTCATCGAGGAGGATCGTGTCCCCGACGACGTGACGATCCAGGTGTTGGTGCAGTGCCGCCAGGAACTGATCGAACGTACCTACGAGAGCATCCAGGGTGCGCCCCGTGCGATCGTGCACTTCTACAACTCGACCAATCCGCTGCAGCGCGAGGTCGTGTTCGGCTTGGACAAGCCCGGCATCATCGACGTGGCGGTCAACGGCGCGAGGCTGTGCCGCAAGCAGGAGGACGCCGCCGGCGACACCGAGATCCGCTACGAGTACTCGCCCGAGAGCTTCACGCTCACCGAGCCCGAGTTCGCGATCGAGGTGTGTGAAGCCGTGATGGACGTGATCGAGCCGACACCCGACCGTCCGATCGTGCTGAACCTGCCGGCCACCGTCGAGTGCTACTCGCCCAATGTGTACGGCGACGTCATCGAGTGGTTCGGCCGCACGATCAAACAGCGGGACTCGGTCATCATCTCGCTGCACCCGCACAACGACCGCGGGTGCGCGGTCGCCGCTGCCGAGTTCGGCGTGATGGCCGGAGCCGACCGCGTCGAGGGCACGCTGTTCGGCAACGGCGAGCGCACCGGCAACGTCGACATCATCACGCTGGCGATGAACCTGTTCATGAACGGCGTCGATCCCGAGCTCGACATCAACGACATCGACAAGCTGCGCCGCACGGCCGAGTACTGCAACCGACTGCCGGTCCACCCTCGCCACCCCTACGCCGGCGACCTCGTCTACACCGCATTCTCCGGCAGCCACCAGGACGCGATCAAGAAGGGCTTCGAGGCCCTCGACGCCAAGCGTGACGACGACGGCGAGTACCCCGAGTGGGGGGTGCCGTACCTGCCGATCGACCCCGCACACGTCGGGCGGTCGTACGAGGCGGTCATCCGCGTCAACAGCCAGTCCGGCAAGGGCGGCGTCGCCTACGTGATGAAGGCCGAGCACGGTTTCGACCTCCCGCGACGACTGCAGATCGAGTTCTCGAAGACCATCCAGCACATCACCGAGGACTCCGGCACCGAGATCGGGCCGGGCGTGATGTGGGACGCCTTCCAGGCCGAGTACCTGCCGACCGAGCCGGCCTTCCGGCTGCGCAGCCACGAACTGCACACCCGCACCGGCGACGACGGGGGCAACACCTCGATCCAGGCCCAGCTCGAGGTCAATGGTTCCGCGCACTCGATCCACGGCGAGGGCGATGGGCCGGTCGAAGCCTTCGTGGCGGCGCTCGTCGCCGAGTTCGGTGACCGCGTCGACGGGCACTTCGACGTCCTCGACTACGCCGAGCACGCCATCGGCAAGGGTTCGAATGCGCAAGCGGCGGCGTACGTCGAAACGATCAGTGACGGCGGCCGGGTGCGTTGGGGCCTCGGTGTGGATCCCAACATCACGACCGCATCGCTGCGCGCCGTGCTGAGCGCATTCGAACGGCACCAGCGCTGACGCCAACTACAGTCCAGGCGATGGCGCCGCTCGTGACCGCTCTTCGTAGGGCAACGTTCCTCCTGCTCCTGGCCGTCGGCATCGGAGCGGTCGTGTCGTCGTGGCGCGGCCGGCCCGCTTCGCCCACGCC
>JBGTIA010000465.1:0-2267 GCA_041745835.1 Ilumatobacteraceae bacterium
CGCTCGACGAGTCCTACGCATCGACCCGATCGAAGCGACGACCGGCCAGGGGGTCGGCGCATGAAGCTCGCGCTCCTCGAACTCCGTCGCCGACCCGGCCGATTCACGACCGCGACCGTGATCCTGACGCTGATCGCCATCCTGCTGATGTTCCTCGGCGGTCTGCTGGACGGCCTGATCGCCTCATCGACGGGCGCCATCAGGGCCCAGGACGCCGACGCCATCGTCTATTCCGACACCGCTCAGGCCTCGTTCGTGCGCAGCCGCATCGAGGCGCAGACGCGCGCTGCCGTCGAGGGCGTCGACGGCGTCACCGAGGTCGGAGGCATCGGCAACGTGCAGCTCGGCGCCCGCATCCCCGGCAAGGGCCCGCGCGACCTCGCCGGCGTCGCCTTGTTCGGCTACGAGATCGCACCGTCGGGCGTGCCCGACTCACCGCCGTCCGGCCAGGCGTGGGCCGACGACGTGCTCGAGGCCGACGGCGTCGAGGTCGGCATGGTCATCGAAGTCGGGCCCGCCCGTTCGCCGATCGAGATCGTCGGATTCGTGAGCGACACCACCTTCAACGGCCAGGCGAGCCTGTGGGCGTCGCCCGACACCTGGCGCGAGGTGCTCAGCGCCAACCGGCCCGACGCTCAGCTCGGAGCGGACGTGTGGCAAGGCCTGATCGTGCGCGGCGACGGCGACGAGCTTCCTGAGGCCATCGACGCCGCCACCGGCGGGGCCACCGAGTCGTTCACCGTCCAAGAGGCCATCGACGCCATCCCGGGCGTCCAGGAACAGACCGCCACCTTCAACCAGATCATCGGTGTCACCATCGCGATCGCCCTGGTCGTCATCGGGCTGTTCTTCGCACTGCTCACCGTCGAACGAACGAGCCTCTACGGCGTGTTGAAGGCGCTCGGAGCGAAGTCGTCGACGATCTTCGCCGGCCTCGTCGCGCAGGCCGTGGTCGTCACGGCGATCGCTGCGGTCGTCGCTGGGACTCTCGTGGTGGCGCTCGACGTGCTCTTGCCCCCTGGCTCGATTCCGCTGCTCGTCACGCCGGGCCGGATCATCCTGAGCACCGTCCTGCTGCTCATTGCTGCGGTGCTCGGCTGCTCGTTCTCCCTGCGGCGCGTGTTGCGCGTCGACCCCGCCTCTGCGATCGGAACCACCTCATGACCGCTGCACCCGGTGCCGTGTCCACCACGTCGACAGCGCTTCAACTCAACGACGTCCGCAAGGTGTACACGATGGGCGACGGCTCCGAAGTCGTCGCACTCGACCACGCGACGCTCACGCTCGGCAGCGACGAGATGGTCGCGCTGGTCGGCCCGTCGGGATCGGGCAAGACCACGCTGTGTTCGATCGCCGGCGGCATCCTGTCGGCCACGGAGGGCACGATCGTCGTCGGCGGCGAGGACATCTCCGACCACGACGCCAAGGAACTCACGAAGTTCCGTCAGGAGAAGGTCGGTTTCGTCTTCCAGTCGGTCAACCTCGTGCCGTTCCTGAACGCCCGCGAAAACCTGCTGGTGGTCGACGAACTCGGCAAGCGAACGGGCGCCCCGGCGAAGGCTCGCGCCGACCAGTTGCTCGATGAGCTCGGCCTCGCCGATCGGGCGAAGAACCTGCCGTCGCAGCTCTCAGGGGGTCAACGCCAGCGGGTCGCCATCGGTCGGGCGTTGATGAACGACCCGGCGCTGGTGCTGTTCGACGAGCCGACATCGGCGCTGGACACGAAGCTCGGCGAGCAGGTGATGGAACTGATCCGCAACGAGATGAAGTCGCGTGGCACAGCAGCCATCGTGGTGACCCACGACGAACGCATCACCCACTACTGCGACCGCAGCGTCCACATCACCGACGGCCGCCTCGACGCCTGACTCCCGAGCTCGGTTCCGCGAGACCTGGGCTGGGGGAACACGCTTGGTTCCGCGAGACCCGGGCTGGGGGGACACCTGGAGTTCACCGGCAGTTGTCCGGCCGGTTACGTGAACGTTGCCGGGGAGCGGCATCCTGGCGGCTATGTCTTCCGCCATCGAGGCCGTGGGCCTCAGACGTTCCTTCGGTGACTTCGAGGCGGTCGCCGGCATCGATCTCGACGTTCCGTACGGCGAGATCTACGGTTTTCTCGGCCCGAACGGCGCCGGCAAGTCGACCACGGTCAAGATGCTGTGCACGCTGCTCGGCATCACCGCCGGCACGGCGTCGGTCTGCGGCTACGACGTCGGCACGCAGACGGGCGACATCCGACTTCGGATCGGCGTCGCCCTCCAGGACTC
>JBGTIA010000466.1:0-3147 GCA_041745835.1 Ilumatobacteraceae bacterium
GCGACCGAACCACCATTCGTCGCCGCCGTCACCGCCGATCCGACCGCCGCCCTTGCGGGCTACACGCTGACCGGCGACGACCTCGCTGCGTTGGCGCTCTGGCTCGACCAACCGGCCACCGGCGAGGGCCTGAACGCCCTGTTCGACGATGACTCCGACGGACCACCCGGCTGACCACAGGCCCGCGCCGGTCGGACCCGTCCACGCACGAGGCGGGCGATTGGTCACGACGCGGAGCGGATTTCATTCCGGAATGGGTGTCGGATTACGGAGTGTCGGATTACGGAGCGGATTCCGAAATGAATTGCTGAGCGCAGGCAGGCGACGGTGACCGTCCCGTCCGGGAACTGCTGCTTCCAGTTCTCGACCGAGGCGAGTATGGTCGGATCATCCACGCTGGAAGGGGGCAGCGGTGGAAAGTCAGGACCACGACGGGCAGCGAGAGCTCCAGGCGCGGTTCGACACTCGTCGTCTCGCCGATCGGCTGGCGGAGGGTGCGCGTGAGACGTTCGACGAGCGCCTGACCCGGTTCGTCGAGGACCGCGACATGTTCTTCATTGCGTCGACCGATGGCGACAGTTCGCCGGACTGCTCCTACAAGGGCGGCGACCCTGGCTTCGTCCGTGTGGTCGACGACGTCACGCTCGCCTTTCCAGTGTTCGACGGCAACGGGATGTTCCGCACGCTCGGCAACCTCGTGGCCAACCCACGTGTCGGGCTGCTGTTCATCGACTTCGAGGGCGGTGCTCGGCTGCGGGTGAACGGTGACGCCAGCGTCCATTTCGACGATCCGCTCCTCGAGTCGAACCAGGGTGCGAATCGACTTGTCTCTTCCCTGGTAGATGTGCCCGGGGCGGGATTTGAACCCGAATTCCACGTGAGTGGAAGGGGGGTTTGAGGGCTCTGATCTGGTGTTATGCAGTCCGTCTCGTCCGTCGAGTGTCCTCTGACCTGGGGTCGGAGTCCGGCCTGTCCGCCGAGATCCCTCCCGTGTCGGGCCGTTCTGGAGAGTCCTAGGCACCATTTGTGCACCCCTCATCGCCATCGCCGTGACTGGGACTTCTCGAACCTCAACCCTCGACGCCGTCGTGGCGGTTATCCGAAACGCGATCGAATGCCCTCCAACGGCACTTCGGAGACGGTCCTACTGCTCCGGAGGCCGTAGCGTCAGCTGGGTGGTCGAGTCGGAGAACCCCGAATCCGCGGTTCGGATAGACAGTTAAGCCGCCATGACCGAGCTCGGCGGTGAGAGATCACCGGTCACGTTGTCCGACGAAGCCGTCGTACTCAGACCTTGGAGCTCCTCCGATGCCACTTTCATGGTTGAAGCGTCGAGTGACCCGGCGATCGAGCGCTACAACGGCCCGGCGCCAGCCTCGGCGGCTGACGCCGTCGCAGTCATCGAGCGCATTCAGGAGAGCTGGCGTACCTTCGAGGTCGAGGGGGATCCGACGGGGGCCGCCCTCGCGATCGTTGATGCTGCGTTGGGTGAGCCGGTCGGGATGTGTGGCGTCGACGACTGGTCGAGCACAGACGTAGCCCAGTTCGGCTACTGGCTCACGCCAAGTGCGAGAGGACGAGGGCTTGCGACTCGCGCCGTAACGCTGATGACGGGTTGGCTGTTCGAGCTCGGAGCGGCTCGCGTCTTCCTGACGATTGAGTCCGACAACGCAGCTTCGGCCGCGGTCGCACGCCGCGCCGGGTTCACCTATGAGGGCACGCTTCGTGCCTACGGCGTCTGGCAGGGGCAACGCAAGGACGTGGACGTTTTCGCTGCGCTTCCCGATGAGTGGCCAGTATGCGGGACCCTTGACCGCCCCAAATCGACGGCCCAGTGACGCTCGGCTTGGGTTGCGCATTGACGGCTCACAGGAACTCCGCCGCCGCGGACTCCACCTGCTCGTGGAACCGCAACTGGTCCGCGCGATCACGGATGTGCAGGTTGTCGGCACCTCGGAGCAATCCGGTGGCGCCGTCGATGAGTTCACGAAGGATGTCAGCGTGGCCGGCATGTCGCTGCGTGTCGGCGATCACGTGAAGCACGACGTGATGCAGCGTGACGCGAGCATCTCCCCACCACCACACATGTCCGACGGTGTCCAAGGTCAGTTCGTCGATGGTCGCGTCAGCGAAGTCCCAGGCGCTCCGGTAGCGGTTCACGATTTCCTGCCGGGACTCGTGGGCGGTCGCCCAGAACTCGGCGGCCGGCCCGGCACCGCCGGCGAACCGCTCGCTGACCGCCGCACTCGAACGCCCGAACACCTCGCCGAAGTACCCCAGGTGTGTGGCAGTGCTGTGCTTGACGAGACCGAGCAGGTTCGTACCCGATGGAGTCATAGGACGTCGGATGTCGTACTCACTCAGCCCCTCGAGCTTCCAGACGAGGGTTTCGCGAGCGCCCCGCAAGTAGCTACGCAACTCTTCCTTCGCATCCAGACTGCTCACGCCTGTCCCCTTTCCTCGATGAACCGGTAGCACCATTCCTCGGCCGGTCCGTCATCCACCAGCACGTACATTCCCCCGTCGACGGCGATCTCCAACGGTGGCGGATACGTCGTCGCACGGCCGATCGACGGCCCGCCCTCGCACCACAGCAACATGCGTTCACCCACGTCCACGCTGTCAGCTTTGCCGAATGCAGGCGCCACACGCGTCCACGAACGCCGGGTTGATGACGGAATTACGTGACGCAGCAGTGGGGCCGTTCCCGAGCGGTCGTTGTCCTCGGCAAACGGTGATTCTGTGCGGCGACGTGTGTGCGGCTCCACGTCGCTGTTCGGCCTCCGCTGAACGCATGGTCCGAGCCGATGTCCGTCGGATGACGATGTCGTCGGGTGCACCGGTGACGAGCTGTCGCGTCAGTCTCGGTGGCTACGCGGACCGACCGTCTCGTTCAGATCCTGCTGTCGGCGCCGAAGGAACGATCGTTCCGATTCGTTGGTGCTGCACTCGATCGAGCGGTCCAGTGCGGCGGCTGCGTCGTCGAGACGATCGAGTCGGGCCAACACGTCAGCTCGGGCGGTATGGAAGTACACGTAGCCGTTGACGTCGCCGGTGAGGTCGTCCGCTCGGGGAATCGCATCGAGCGCGGTGAGTGCCGCGGCGGGTCCGTGTACGTGGTCGACGGCGATCGCTCGGTTCAGTGCG
>JBGTIA010000467.1:0-6499 GCA_041745835.1 Ilumatobacteraceae bacterium
GACGCCCGGGCGACGCCGAACCGGGCTGACGCTCGCCGGGCTCCGGGCGGCGAACGCAGACTTTCTGCCCTGGTGGACGACCCACGCAATCGGTTGTGCTGGAAGAGAACCGGACCAACCGACGAAGGAGGTCGGACATGAGTACCAGGCGTGTCCAGTTCAGCGGCCGCACCTTCGAATCGATCGTCGCCCGACACGACCACCGGCCACCGTGCGACCTCTACCACAGCGCTCGTGGCCACGCTGCGATCGGACCGATACTGCATCGAGATGACGCCGGTGCCAGCGTCGTCCCAACGAACTCACTCGCGACGAATCCGTCGTACGCGCCGTCCTCGCCGCCGTGCCGTCGGTGCCGACGCCGACATGGGGTCGCGACGAACTTCGTGCGGGCGACATGTGGAACTGCAACTCCGTCATTTCGTGGGTGCTCGGCGTCACCGGGCTCCCCACGTACGCCGGTGAACCACCCGCTTCCGGCCGAGCCCCGGGATGGGATGCCGGCGTCACGATCGCCGGTCGTCGAGGCACCCACCGCTGAACATCTCGGCCGCTCGTCACGCCCGATCGGGCGTCACCACTCGACGGTGGTCAAGTCGTCGCCGGCGATCAGCTCACCGGTGAACCCGCCGCTGCGGACTTCGTCGATGAACGGTTGGAAGCCGTCCACCGGCGGCGGGATGAAGTGCGTGAGCACGAGCCGCCCGACACCGGCTCGCTGCGCAGACGCTCCGAGGTCGACAGCGTCGGCGTGGTACGCAGCAATCGGTTCGTAGTGCGTGCCGACCACGGCCTCCGCGAACGAACGCAGTCGCACCTCGTGGACCAGGACGTCTGCGCCGGCGGCGAGCTCCTCGACCTCCGAGCAGACGATGGTGTCGCCGCTCACCACGACCGACCCCGTCGGGCCGTCGATCCGATATGCGACCGCCGGGAGCACCGGCTCGTGATGAACCGAGCACGCCGTCACGACCACGTCACCGTGCGGCCCGGCCTGACGCCAGACCTCGCGCGGTTCGCTTGGGGCGTCGAAGGTCACGACCTCGACGCTGGGCCCGCCGTCGTGATTGGCATGTTCGATCCGAATTGCGATGTCGTCCTGCCACTGGTCGAGGACCGCGGCGGCGAACCGTGCCGTGGGGCCGGCCGGGGCGACGATCGTCGTTCGGTGGCCGCCGGAGAGCCAGCGGGTCAGCACGAGGTCGGCCAGCCCGGTCAGATGGTCGGAGTGGTGATGGGTGAGGAGGATGGCGTCGATGCTCGGCAGCGGCGTGTTCGTCGCTGCGAGCCGGAGGACCGTGCTGCGTCCGGCATCGACCTGGAGGCGCACGCCGTCGACCTCGACGAGCGTTCCTGCGCCGGCCCGCTCGGGATCAGGCACGGGGACACCGGTTCCGGTGAGCACGACGCGGTTCATCCGACGGCTCCGGCACGCTCGGAGTCACCGGCTGCAACGCAAGCGTTGCGGATCTCCCCGATGCCTTCGATCCAGGACTCGAGTACCTGTCCCGGTTGCAGGGCTCGGGCCGGCTGTCGTGTCATGCCGACCCCCGACGGCGTGCCAGAGAAGATCACGTCGCCCGGCAGCAGCGGAAGTACTGCGGACAACTCCGCCACGAGTCGAGCGACGGGGAAGACGAGGTCGTCGGTCCGCGCGTCCTGGACGGTCTCGCCGTCGACGCGACAACCGAGCGCCAGGTTGTCCGGGTCGGGCACCTCGTCGATCGTGACGAGCCACGGCCCCATCGGCCCGTATCCGCGGCGCGATTTGCCGAGCGAGAACTGCATGCCGGCGGCGAACTGCAACGTCCGGTCGCTGATGTCCTGCCCGACGGTGAGCCCTGCGATGTGCGACCAGGCATCGGCCTCGTCGACCCGGTCGGCCAGGGTGCCGATCACCGCGACGAGTTCGACCTCCCAGTCGACGGTGTCGCCGACGATCTCGATGTCGTCGAAGGGTCCGCTGAGCGACGCCGGAAACTTGGTGAAGGTCGCTGGGACCTCCGGAAGCGCCATGCCCGACTCCTCGGCGTGCGAGCGATAGTTGAGGCCGATCGCGAACACCTGGCGTGGCGCCGGGACCGGGCAGCGCAGCAGCGACGTGTCCAAGGCACCGGTCGGCTGGCGCACATCGGCCGCCCACGCCACGAACGACTCCCACTCGCGATATGCATCCATCGGGTCCGGGCCGAATCGGCCGTCGGAAGCCGTTGCGACGTCGACGACTCCGCCGTCGACGACCAGCGCGAGGCGCCCGTCCATGTTTGCAACCTTCATCGAATGCTCCTCTTGGTGAACGTAGGTGGTGATCGTGGATGGTGAACGTGGATGGTGAATTCGGATGGTGGATCGGCCAGTGAATTTCGGCTGTGGAATCAACTGGTGAGTCGGCTCACACCGTGGCCGGGTCGAGGCGACGGCGAAGGTCGGCCAGCATCGCCGTGGCGCTGCTCACGTCGGTCGCCGTGCCGAACAGATGGAAGTCGGGTCGCTGCAGCGCCCACTGGATGTCCTGGCCGCCGAACCAGTCAGCCAGGTCCGGCGACTCGCCACGGACGTCGACGACCTTGCCGCCGATCGCTGCGAACCAGTCGACGAGGTCACGGTCGAGATCGTCGGCGGCACCGTCGACGGTGACCAATCGGAACCCGGCACCGTGTACGTCGTCGAACAGCCGGCCACCGACATCGCCCTGCGGGAACAGCTCGCCCGCACGAGTGACGCCAGCCTGCACGATCCCGCTGGCGATCCCCGGCAGAACGGGTGCCTCACTGACGCTGCCGTCGTACACCGCCGCCATCGCATCGTCGCGAGCCGCGGCCTCGGCCGGGTCGGGAACGCAGATGACCTTGCCCAACTCGATCGAGAAGTCGACCGCAGCATTCGCGTTCGGTCGACGCTCCTCGTCGTACGCGGCGAGAATCTCCGTGGAGGCGTGGCCGCCGAGCACGAGGTCGAGCTTCCACGCGAGGTTGATGGCGTCGCGGAGCCCGGCGCACATGCCTTGCCCGGCGAACGGTGGCATCTGGTGTGCTGCATCGCCGGCGAGCAACGCACGGCCGACCTGCCATCGCTCGGCGACCCGTGCCTGGAAGGTGTAGATCGCATGGCGTTCGAGCCGTGCGTTTCCACGGTGCACATCCCAGGGTGCGAGCAGGTCCCAGGCTCGTGATTCGCTCGTGAGCTCTTCGATCGGTTCGTCCGGCAGCCGCATGAACTCCCAGCGCCGCCTCCCTGGGCCACCGGAGACCGCGGTGGTCGGACGCACCGGGTCGCACACCTGGAGGTTCACCGGATCGAAGACACGCGGCTCGTCGAGGATCACGTCGACGATCAACCAGTCGTAGAAGAAGCCCCGGTCATCCATCTCGACATCGAGCAGGTTCCGGACCGTGGACTTGGCCCCGTCGCAGCCGATCACGTAGCCGGCGCGGATCGTCGAGGTCTCGTCGGGTACCTCGGCGAGCTCACCGCCGGGTCCGGTCGTCACCGGCACGTAGGTGAGCTCGACGTGGTCGTCGAGTTGATCGATCGTACGCAGGCGGGCGCCGCGGCGGATCTCGATCGTCGGCAACGCCTCGGCGCGTTCTGCGAGCAGCGCCTCGAGCTCGGGTTGGCAGAACATCGACGAGAACGGCCACCCCGACATCGCCAGCCCGGCGCGCCCGAAGCGCAGCAACGTGGCGCCCGAGCCGCTCTGCCACTCGTAGACCTCGGCGGGCTCCGCCACGGCACGCACCTCGTCGCCGATCCCGCACGACTGGATGATGCGTCCGACCTCGTGGTCGAAGTGCACCGCTCGTGGCAGGACGTACGGGCTTGGCCACTGCTCGACGATCGTCACCGACCGGCCCCGCTGTGCGAGCTGGATTGCGAGCACCAGACCCACCGGGCCAGCACCGATGATGGCAACATCGGCGTCGAGCCTGGATCCCCCCATCGCGCTCATGCCTGACGCAGGGGCTGATGGCCCCAACTGCTGATCGAGTCGTAGGCACGGTTCTCCGCCCATTCGTCCGTGATCACGCGGGCGCCATAGCCGATCTCGACCTGGAAGCCGACAGGCGTCTGCAGGTAGAAGCTGAACATCCCGTCGTTGTCGTGACGGCCGAGCCCGTTGGGGATCGGCAGATCAGTGGCCCATGCCCGATCGAACGCAGTGCCCACATCGTCTCGAACGTTCGTCTCGAACATGATGTGATGCAGACGTTGCGGGACCTCGAACGGAACAAGGGCGAGGGCGATCGTGTGGTGCCGTTCGTTGCAGTGGAAGAACCGGACCTCGAGCGGAAAGCCCGGCGCGAGTTCGGTCTCGATCCAGTCGGACTGACCGAATCCGAGCCCGTCGACCAGGAATCGGGTCGCAGAGACCAGGTCCTGCGTGGCGAACACGGCGTGTCCGAAACCCACGCCCTGTGTATGGAATCCACCGGGCACCAACTCGGACCGGAACGGAGTGTCGGCGTGCTCCATGCCGAGAGCGACCTCGACCTCGACCCCCCAGGGCGCCGTCGTCCGAGCGAGACGTTCGACCCGACGCTCGGCCGCATCGACCTCGGTACCGTCGGTGACCTCGTAGCCGATGGCTCGAAGCCGTGCGACGGTGACGTCGAACGCCGCTGCATCGACCGCCTCGAAGCCGACAACCGTTGCATCGTTGGCCGGCCCGGCCGTCACCACGACGCGTTGCGCGCGGTCATCGTCGCGCCAGACGACACCGTCGGTCGTGTCGCATCGGAGCAGCCCGATCACGTCCGAGAACACGGGGTCCAGGGTTTCCGGGTCGGGGATCTCGAGGACGAGGTAGCCGAGTTCGATCTGGTGTTGCATGGGTCACAGTTTGATCAATCGATCAGCTAGCTGTCAAGTGTCTGTTCAATCGAACATGTCGCGCATATGGTGAAGGGCATGCCGCCGACCACCGCGCAGCCCGAAGACCGGACCACTCGACCGTCCGCCGACCCGACGCGGGATCGCATCGTGGCCGCTGCTGCGGACCTCTTCTCGGCACGCTCCTTCGACGGCGCGACGACCCGGCAGATTGCTGCTGCCGCCGGCGTCGCCCAGCCCCTCCTGAACTACCACTTCCGTTCGAAGGAGATGCTCTGGCAGGCCGCCGTCGACTCGCTCTTCACGGTGCTTGCCCAGCGCATGGCGGATCGCTTCGCCGGACTGCGCGGCGTCGACGCGGTCACGAGGGCGAAGCTCCAGGTTCGCGAATTCGTGACGTTCTCCGCCCGCAATCCGCAACTGCACCGGATCATCCTGCAGGAGTCGACCACGGATGGTCCACGGATGGACTACCTCGCCGACCACGTCCGGCCGCTCTACGACGCCACCGTCGCACTGTTCGACGACCTCGCCCGGAAGGGCGCCGTTCCGTCGATCCCGGCGCCACACCTCTACTACATCCTCACCGGTGCCGGCCCGACGATGTTCGTCCTCGGGCCGGAATGCCGGCGTCTGAGCGGTCTCGACCCCACGTCGGACGAGGTCATCGAGGCCCATGCGGATGCCGTCTGCCGATTGCTCTTCGGCGACTGAGATACAGCGCTCAGGCGCGGGCCACGGCGCGGTATTCGCTCGGCGTCATGCCAGCGTGTGAACGGAACTGCCGCGTCAACTGACTCTGGTCGTAGTAGCCGCAGTCGGCGGCGACCGCTGCGATCGCACGATCCGTGGTCGCCAACAGCATGGCTGCACGCTCGGCGCGGCGGCGGATCAGATACTGCTTCGGCGAGGTACCGAGCGATCTGCGCATCGTGCGTTCGAGCCGGTCGGCACTCATCCCGGCCGCTCGTGCAAGATCGGCCACGCGCAGCGGGGTGTCGATCCGATCGTTGGCGAGCTCGACCGCCGCTCGTAGTCCTGACGCGACGTCGGCACGATTGCCGAGGTTCGCGTCGACCGACAGCACCACGACGACCGGGCCGGACTCGGCCTGCGACAGCACCTTGCTCGTCAGGTACCAGCGGCCGGCGTCGCGATCGCCGTCGACTCGTCCGTGTGCGATCACCTCGAGGTGGTTTCGAACCGGTCGCCCCGTCAGCAGCAGGGCGCGATCCTGTGCCTCGTACGATGCAGCGAGGTCGCTCGGGAACAGATCCGACGCTCGACGCCCGACGACCTCGTCGAGCCTGCGGCGCCTGGCGCGGCGAACGAACGAATCGTTCGCGGACACGTACCGACCGTCGGCGGCCTTGACACACAGCATGACGTGCGGGACAGCACCGAGCAGGTCGACCACCAGGCCGGTTTCGTCGATGTGTGCGTGCTGTTCCATTTGTACAAATGGAGCGTAGTCATCGCCGGATCGTGCTATCACCCCGCTGGGGTGTGCGGTTGGATGGGCAGATGGGTACATCCGTCGAGCACAGGGGCCGCAACGACATGGAGCACGACATCGACGACGAACGGCGCATCGACGCTGCCATCGCCCTCGCCCGGCGGTGGGTGGACGACGCCGCAGCGCTCGATGCACAGGCATCGCGCCGGGCAC
>JBGTIA010000468.1:0-3885 GCA_041745835.1 Ilumatobacteraceae bacterium
GCGAGCGCCAGCACCAGGAAGCCGACGACGCGTCGAGCGACGTCGTCGGGCAGCACGCCGCTGCCGACTCGCACCGGACGCACGAGGCGCGGATGCAGATGACGCAACGCCTCACGATGGGCGAAGCTGGCGATCGCCATCACCCGCACCAGCTTGACGCCGCCGGCCGTCGAGCCCGCCATCGCACCGATCGGCATCACGATCAACAGCACGAGTTGCGCCGTCTGACTCCACAGGCCGTACTCGGTGGTGACGTAACCCGTCGTCGTCACCGTGGACACCGTCATGAAGAGGGCGTCACGGAACCCCGCCGCCTGACCGCCCTGGTTGCCCGATGCCACGAGCGCCCATGCGGTGATGCCGGCGACGACCAGCAGGTAGACCCTGAACTCCGACGAGCGCAGCAGCGGTGCGGGGTCGCGCTTCAACGCCCGGTAGTACAGCGTGAAGCTGCCGCCCGCGAGCAGCATGCCGACGATGCAGATCCACTCGATCGCCGCTGAGTCGAATGCACCGATCGAGCCCTGGTACGGGGAGAATCCGCCGGTCGACACCGTGGTGAAGCTGTGTGACACGGCGTCGTACAGGCTCATCCCTGCCGCTGCGTAGAGCGCCGCCAGCACGACGGTGAGGCCGACGTAGACCGCCCAGAGACGGCGGGCCGTCTCGCGCACCCTCGGCGTTAGCCGCTCGCCGGTAGGCCCCGGAGCTTCGGCTGCGAGGAGGCTCATCCCGCCGGAGCCGACGGTCGGCAACACCGCCACGACGAGCACGATCACGCCCATCCCACCCATCCACTGCGTGGTCGACCGCCAGAACAGCAGGCCCTTCGACGTCGACTCGATGTCAGGAGTGACGGTGGCTCCGGTGGTCGTGAAGCCCGAGATCGACTCGAACAGCGCGTCATCGATCCGATCGAAGTGGCCCGTGAGGAGATACGGAATCGCACCGACGACCGCCATGGCGACCCAGGCCAAGCTGACCGTGGTGAAAACGTCGAGGATCCGGATCTGCTTCGGCACGATCGTGTACCTCCACATCACGGAGCCAACCGCCCACGCGCCGACGCCGGTGGCGAGGAGCACCAACACATGGGGTCCACCATCGATTGCGTCGACCACGCCCGACGCAGCGATGCCGACGCCGACGACGGCGATGGTGAGCCCGACCACGTTCGTGACCAGCGAGGCGTGCCGGCCGGGAGACAAGAGGCGCTCGCCGCGACCACCGAACCACGACGCGCGTCCCGTCGAATTGGTGGCGAGCGTCACGCCGAGAATGCCTTGCGGGTCACCGCGAGGGCATCAGGCCGCGAGAAGACCACCACGTTGTCGCCGGCACGCAGGAGCGTGTGGCCGCGCACGATCTCGGCGGTGCCGTCCTGACGGGTCACCGCGCCGAGCAGCACCGAGTGGGGGAGGTGCAGATTCGCCACGAGGATGCCGTCGGCCGAACTGCCGGCTTCGATCTCGAACTCGTTCACCTCGACGTCGCTCTCGAGGAACGTCGCCACCGACGCCGTGCCGCCTCGGATGTGACGGAGCACGGCGTTCGCCGACGCCGTGCGCGGGCTGAGGGCAGCGTCGATGCCGAACTGACGAACCAGCGGGAGCAGCGACAAGCGGTGGAGGACCGCGACGGTGAACGCGTCGCCCTCGGCAGCCGCGTAGGCGCATGCGAGCACGTTCGATGCGTCATCGCCGGTGGCCGCGATCACGAGATCCATGCGCGCCACCGACTCCTCGAGCAGCAGTTCGGTGTCGGCAATGTCGCCCTGCACGACCGTCACGCGCTTGAGGCGCTCGCTGAGCGCCTTGGCTCGGACGGGATCGTTCTCGATCAACACCACTGAAGCACCTTCGGACTGCAGCCGCTCGGCCACGCGGGTGCCGATGGCTCCACCGCCGAGCACCATCACCCGGCGGGCCTGGCGCGTGGCCGCGCCGAGCAACTCCATGATCTCGCGGCGCGCCGACCGCGTGGTGAGCACACGAACGTGGTCTCCCGCCTGCAGCACCTGGTCGCCACGCGGGATCACGGTCTCGCCGTTGCGGCTCAGCGCGCCGAACAAGAACTTCCAATCGGGCTCGAACGAGCGGCCGATCTCGGCGAGGTCGTGGCCGATGAACGGCGACGTCTCGCCGATGACAGCGCCGAGCACGAGCAGCGCGCCGTTCGACATCGGGTACACCTCGTCGGCGCCGGACACGTGGGCGAGCTCCATGATCTCGTCTGCAGTGTCGGCATCGGGATCGATGATCACGTCGGCACCCATGGTCGCCAGCAGATGAACTCCCATCGGCCCGCGGAGCTCCTCGGTCTGGATGCGCACCACGGTCCGCTCGACTCCGAACTCCTTCGCGAGCAGCGACGCCAGCAAATTGACCTCGTCGTTCTGCGTGACGCCCGCCAGCAGGTCGGCCCGCTCGATTCCGGCAGCCCGCAACGTCGACGGCACGGTTGCGCTGCCGACGACCACCTGCACGTCGAGTTCGGCGCCGATCGCCGCTGCGATCACCTCGTTGAGTTCGACGACGACGACGTCGTGCCCCTCGGCCCCGAGCCGCTGGGCGAGGTACCAACCGACCTCACCGGCCCCGACGATCACGACATGCATTGCGTCAGCCTGCCTGATGGGTCGCCTGCGACCGAGTGCCGACCGGTTGCGCAGGTGCCAGGCACCGGCGTCACCATCCCGCGTCGACGCTCAGGCGGTGACGGACACCGAATCGATCAGGGCGCGGGGAGCAGCACGCAGTGCCTCCGTTGCCTCGGAGTCGGGGAAGTCGTCGCAGCACGCCTCGGCGCGATCGACGTACTCGCGAGCGGTGTCGAGCGCCGACGCGAGTCCGTCGTTCGACCGAACGATGGCCAGCGCCTTGTCGCGGGCGACGGCATCGAGCGGAGAACCGAGCAGATCGGCCAGCTCCGCGGCCGAGGAGCCGCCGAGCGCCAGCGTTCGCAGCACCGGCAGCGTGTACACGCCTTCGACCATGTCGTGCCCGGCCGGCTTGCCGAGCTGCGCAACCGTGGCGGTGATGTCCAAGATGTCGTCGACGATCTGGAACACCATGCCGAAGGCGTTGCCGAAATCGGTGAGCGCGTCGACCACCAGGCGATCGTGGCCGGCCACGATGCCGCCGATCCGGGCGGCTGTGCCGTACAACGAGGCCGTCTTGCCATGGATCGACGTGAGGTAGCTCGCCTCGGTGCGTGAACGGTCGTAGGTGTGGCGCAGTTCTTCGATCTGGCCTTCGCAGAGCCAGCCGATGGTTCGTGCGAGCAACCCGGCGACCTCGGTGCCGAGCGACGCCGCGATCTCCGACGCTCGCGACAGCAGGAAGTCACCGGCGAGGATTGCCTGCAGGTTGCCCCACTTGGCATTGACCGTCTCGACGCCTCGGCGGGTGTCGGCTTCGTCCATCACGTCGTCGTGATAGAGCGACCCGAGATGCACCAGTTCGCACGCCACGCCGCCACGCACGACGTCATGCGTCGCCGGTGCACCGAAGACCTGGGCACCAGCCACCGCCAACACGGGCCGCAGCCGCTTGCCGCCGGCGACGATCAGGTGCGAGGCGATCTCGTTCAGGTAGGCGTCCGGCGTGACCACCGCAGCGTGCATCGCATCCTCGATGCGCTCACGGTCGGCGTCCATCGAGGCAAGGGTCAACAACGGCGACAACCCGTTGGGGGCCAGCACCTCTTCCTGGGACACGTGGGACAGGCTAGGCGCGCCGGGCCGATGACACACGGACGAGCAACGCGAGCCACGAGCGCGCGCAGCCATCATCGGTCCGCGTCGGCCCGGCGCCGCTGCGCCCCTATCCTGGGGTGCATGTCTCTCACGGCGACCGCTCCCGCCACCTTGCCGAAGGCGTTGCC
>JBGTIA010000469.1:0-6581 GCA_041745835.1 Ilumatobacteraceae bacterium
CGACCGGGGCCCAGTGCAGAACGCCCCCGGCCGTCGGGTCCGTTCCCGTTTCCGTGCCGTCGGCCGGCAGCAGGACACCGCCGGGCAGCTCGATCTGTGACAGCGCGGTGAGTCTGATCTCGGACGGCCACACGTCGCGGATCCGGCCGTAGCGCGTGGCATGTCCGGCGCCGTGGTGATGGACGTAGTAGCCGACCGTGGTGGAGGGCATCACACAGGCGTCGTCGTCCGGAACGGTGCCGCAACCCGTCGGCGGCATGCCTCGACCTCGCTCGTGGTGGGAAGTCGCACGACCGTGGCGGAGTCATGGGTGCGCTCGATGAGGCCCATCCGCTCGAATCCGTCCAACCATCCTTCCATCGGCCACCAGCCCCACATGTCCCGGAACCGCTGGGCGTTGGCGATGGTGGCGACGAGCTGTTGAACCGGTGGGTCGAATGAATCATGATGCTGGTGCAACACCGCGGCGTCAGCGACGAGCCCCGCCGGGACGCCAAGGGCACGACACCTGACTGCGAGGTCGGTGTCCTCGCCGGCGTAACCGCCATACTGCTCGTCGAAGCCACCGACGCGGTCGAACGTCGAACTCCGGAGGGCCATGCACAGTCCCCACAGCAGCTCGTGGTGAGCGTCGAGGCTGACGCCGACGTCCGGAGGGCGTTGACGGGCGGAATGAGGCCGCCCGACGGCGGCGAGCTCGTCGATGGTGCGCATACCGGACACGATCGGAGGGAGGTACAGCACGTCGCCGCTGAGGATGGCGTCGTGTTCGTCGAGCGCTCGATGGATGTTCGCAACGAAGGACGGCGTGGCGATCGTGTCGGCATCGCAGAACGCGAGTTGCTCACCGGCGCCGACGCGAGCGCCGGTGTTGCGTGCTCGGCTGTAGGGAATCGCGTCGTCGTCAGCCTCGAGTCGATGAATGGTCACCGACAGCTGTGGGAACAGCCGCGTGATGCTCTCCGGATCCTGTCGACCCCCGGCCTGCACGATCACCACGTCGAAGCGATGGTCGGTCTGGTGCGAGAGTCCGCGCAGGAACTCACGCAACAACGGGTTCCGGTCCCGCACGAGCGTGACGATGCTCAACACCTGGCACGGGTCCGTGGCCGGATGACCGCATCACCGCGAAACATCGTGATCTGCGGCGCTCCACGCAGCGGTACGTCGATGGTCGCAGAGATCTTCACCGCGGCGGGGTACCACGCTGGACGCGATCTCAGACCTGGATCACCGTCGAATCCCCACGGCTTCTTCGAGGACGTCCGGGTGAACGATGTAGAACCCACGCTTCGCCTACACGGGCCCCGCCTGGACGCCGTCATGGAACGGGGCGCCGGTGATCGTGATCGTTCGCCCAGTCGACGACGTGAAGCGGAGCATCGCGGCGATGGCCGTTCGCGAGCCGGAGCTGTTCGCAAGGATGCCTTCCTGAGTCCCTGCGTTCGAGCGTCACCGATCTCGTGATCGCGAGAGTGGCGCGCGACGCCGATCGACTCGCCATGGCGCCCTGAACCCTGCTGTCACCCGCGGTGCGACCTCGTTCGTCTGTTCTGAGTACCCGAGCAGTGGAGACCAGCGCATGGCGAGAACACGGGCCGACCTCGGCCGCACGACCACCGACCGTCGACGTTCGATCGCCCAGGTCTGGGCCGCCGTGCAGGGCAGCCCAGCGTGGAGTTCGATCTTCCGGCCGGGTTCGATCTTTCGTAAGGGCTACACCGACAGCCCGCGCAACCGCAGCTACGTGATCATGAACTCGGTGCTGTACCACCTGCACCCGGTGAAGGTGAAGCGTCACGCGGTGAAGGTGAGCTACACGCTGTGTCTCGGCGGCCTGAGCTTCTTCCTGTTCATCTTGCTCACCGTGACCGGCATCTTCCTGATGTTCTTCTACCGCCCGGAGACAACGGCGGCGTGGAACGACATGCGGACGTTGCAGACCTCGGTGACGTTCGGGATGTTGGTGCGCAACATGCATCGATGGGGTGCGCATCTGATGGTGCTCACCGTGTTCTTGCACATGGCTCGGGTCTTCTACCACGGCGCGTACAAGCCGCCTCGCGAGTTCAACTGGGTGATCGGTGTGATCCTGCTCACCCTCACGATCGGGTTGTCGTTCACCGGGTACCTGTTGCCGTGGGACCAGCTGGCGCTCTGGGCTGTCACCGTCGGAGGCAACATGGCCGGCTACACGCCCGTGTTCGGTGACGAGGTCCGCTTCGTCCTCCTCGACGGCAAGGAGATCGGCCCGAACACACTCCTGCGCTGGTACGTGCTGCACGTGTTGTTCCTGCCGTTCATCATCGTGATCTTCATGGCGATCCACTTCTGGCGGGTCCGCAAGGACGGCGGGATCTCCGGCCCGCTCTGAAAACCCTCTCGACAGGGTCCGCATGCGGGCGCAGGATCGTGGGAAGTGATTGCGAGTTCGTGTCACCCGACGAGGCCATTCGATCGTCTGTGTTGAGTAACCCGGCCAGGACCGGCCGAGAACAGGGGGCGTGCATGGATTGGTGGATACTCGAGTTGATCACCGTGGCCGTGATGGTCGCCGTGATCGGTGTACTCGGACCGCTGATCAAGCGGTACGGCAAGTCCTACGCAGCTGACGTGTTCCGGGTCAATCCACGCACCGGCAAGAGCTACCTCGTGCTGATGGACTTCGCGTACTACCTCATATTCGGCGCCTACATCCTGTTCTCCGTCAAGTGGGAGCCCGACTCAGGATGGGAGCAACAGGTCAACGCCGAGCAGCTCCAGGGATCGGTGACGCGACTCGGAGGTCTCTTGCTCCTGATGGGGCTGCTGCACGGGTTGAACGTCCTCACCCTGCCGGTGATCGGCCGGATCTTCACCCTCAACCGGCAACTCGACGACGACGTCGCCGGCCCTCGAGCTGCCTGAGGCAGATCGCGACAGACGTGTCGTTCGACGCGACGTTGAGTGCACCAACGGCCGAGATCGATCCCGACGCGCTCGTTGCGCAGATGTTCGCCGAACAGGGTGCCTCGCTTGTTCGCCTCGCGCGGGTGTTCTGCGACGACCGCGACGCCGCCGAGGACCTCGTGCAGGAAGCCTTCATCCGACTGCACCGATCGGCCGGTTCGATCCGTGATCTCGGCCGGGCGCCGGCATTCCTACGCTCGATCGTGATCAACCTCGCGCGCGACCACAACCGGCGTGGCCTGATGTCGTTGCGACATCGAGCGAGCACCGAACTCCCCGCGCCGCCGATGGAGCCCGACGAACGCGCGGTGCGCGACGACGAGGTCGACGAAGTCCTGCTCGCGCTCCGCCTCCTTCCGGAACGTCAACGGGCGTGCCTCGTGCTGCACTACTACGAGGAACTCTCGATTAGCGAGGTCGCCGAGACCCTTCGCATCTCGCCAAACTCCGTCAAAACCCACTGCCGCCGCGGGCTCGCAGCGCTCGAATCACGACTGGAGCACACGACGTGAACATCGAGCAACGCCTCGTGAGTGCGCTCCGCTCGGTTGATCGGGTCGAACCGAGCGCAGATCTCTGGTCACGAGTGGTGCATTCGATCGAGGAGGACCGGGCTCACCGTCGCCGGGTCGTGGAGTCTTTCGCCAGCATCGCGTTGACCGTGGTGGGCCTTGCGGTGTTGGGCTTCCTCAGCGTCGTCGAGCTCCCCGCCGGCCGTCATCAGGTACCGCTCGGGGTGATGGAGCTGATCGAGACCGTTGCGCTCGTGCTCCTGGTTGCCGTCCTCGGCCCGGCGATCCGACGGTTCGGACGCGGCTATGCGCACGATCTCTGGCGATCGACGCCCGAGACGGCGACGGCGCTCGTCCGCCTGCTCGACGTCGCGTACCTGCTCGTGTTCGCGGGGTACATCCTCCTGACCGCGCATTTCGACTTCGAGGCGTCGACGATCGGCGTCGCCCGACAACTCGAGGACCTCGGCTGGCGAATCGGAGGCCTCGTGCTGACGATGGGACTGCTGCACGCTGCCACGATCATGGCGCTGCCCGTCGTCGCGCTCATCGCCAACTCCACGCGACGAGGACGACCACTGCCGAGATGGCTCGCGGTCGTCCTCGTCATCGGTGCGGGTCTTGCCGGACTGTTCGTCCTGTGGAGCATCGCCGGCGTCGTGATCGGTGGCATCCAGTGACCCGCCATCGGGTTCGAGACCGTCGACGATCGCGTCCGCGAGGGCGGGTGTGACCAGTGGCGTTCAGCCGATGACGATGATCCCGCAGGCGATCCTGGCTCCGGCGTCGCCGGTTGCCTTGGTTGTGGCATCGGGTCCGGTCTCCGGTGGGTCACCGGCAGCGGCGCTCGAGACGTAACGCCCGGGGATGTTGGCGAAGTTGTCGGGTCCGGCGTGGAGGATCACTGCTCGACCATCGAGCTCGGAGGCAGCGAACCGGCCGGTCACCGATCGTGCCGACCCGGTCCCGTCCGCGAGCACCTGGAGGCTCGGCAGGTCGCCGGCGTGACTCCCGTGCACTTCACCTTCGCGTTGCCAGTGCCCACCGACGTTGGTGAACGCTGGTGCGACGCATTCACCGGTCCCGTCGCCGGCGTGCACGTGGAAGCCGTGGTAGGTGTTGTCACCGGCGTCGATGCCATGCACCTCGGCCTTGACCACGGTGCCGTTGCCGTCACCTTCGAACTTCACCTTGCCGACCTTCTCGCCGTTGGCGTCTCGAAGGACGGCCACGGCCTCCCATCCGTCGCCTGATGCCGGACCGCCCGACGAGGCGATCGCAACGGCGCCGGCGAGCGTTGCGACAGACAGCGCTACCCCGACCTTCGTCCTCGATCGCACTCGGCGTGAACCGGTCGTCGTGTTGCTCATGACGTTCTCCCATCTCATGACGCGGGTGCAACGTGCATCCCACACAGACAGACGAGCGACGACGCCGAACGGGTGACGCCCGACGAGGCGGACCTCGACGCGTCAGAGGAAGCGATTGCGTTCGAGCCAGTTCAGCGAGAAGTAGCCCCAAATCGGCGGCAGGTAGAACGTGGAGAAGCGGTAGAGCATCACCGCTGCGAACGCTGCCTCCTGCGGCACGCCGAACGATGTGAGTCCGAGGATCAGGCCGCCCTCGGCAACACCGATGCCGCCGGGAACGGGCAAGAGGCCGGCGAGCAGCGAGACCGCCATGTTGATGAAGAGCAGTTCGTGGAGTGCGAGGGAGTACCCGAAGGCCTGGACGAACAGGCCGAGCGAAGTTGCGAAGAGCAGTTCGGCGACCAGGTTGCCGCCGAAGAGCATCAGCACGCGACGCGGTGACCGTAAGCCGCGCAAGACGTTGAAGGCCTCGTGAGCGGTCCGGCGAACCCAACCGAGAACGAAGCGCCGCAGTCGCGGCACGACGAGGATCACCACCACGGCGACGGCCACGACGATGCCGACGATGGCGACGATCTGCAGCGCCGATGAACTCGGACCGTCGACGTCGACGTCGAGTGACATCGAACTGAACAGCAGCAGTGATCCCAGCAAGATCGCCTGGACGATGAACCCGCTCACCCCGTCGAGCGCGCCGGTCGCCACGGCTGCCGCCGGAGCGACACCCTGACGTTGGAAGAACCGGATGTTGACGGCGATCCGTGCCGCGGCTGTCGGGATCGCCAGGTTCACGTACGAAATCGCGAGCTGCAACGCATACACGGGGCCGAGCGGCAGCGGGATCGGCGCCGCGCCGAGCGTCGACACTGCCTGAGCTACTCGGGGAAGCTGTGCGACGACGAACCCGACCAGCACCAGCCACCACGCCGCGTCCTGGAGTGAATCGAGGAACGCTGCGAAGTCGATGCCGGCCAACGCCGAGATCATCATCACGATCGCGAGTCCGGGCAGCGCCACCCGCACGACCGAGCCGACGGTGAATCGGCGCAACTTGATCAGGGGAGGCGATTCGAGACTGGACGCTTCGGCGACCTCGGAGCGCAGCCTGTCGAGATCGATCTCCATCACCTTCGCCATCCGCCGTTGGTCCGGCGTCAATGCCGTCGGCTGCAGGTAGGGCAGGAGTTCCGCAATCTGCTGGGTCGATCGGTGTTCGATGAGGCCCGCCACGGCAGCGTCGCGTCCGAACAACCCCATGGTCGTGATGAACACCTGCGCGCTGTCGCTGTGCTCCTGCGCCGGGGCCGGCGCAACCGCGGCGCCACGGAAGTCGATGAGCCCGAGACGCCCGTCGTCGAGGACGATGTGGTCCTCGTCGAGCTGTCCGTGGACGATTCCGTGTTCGTGCAGCGTCGAGACCAACTGCCAGATCTCGGCAATTCGTGCCGGGGACTCGGCGGCGGTGAAGGCGGGTGGAGGGGCCTCGTCCAGGTCAGCGAAGCGATCAGGGGCGACCAACGGTTCGCCGGTGCGCCGCAGTACGAGCACGGCATCGTCGCTGTGCGTCGCCCCCGCCGTCACGACCGAGTCGGTGACGATGCCTGCCTGCGCGGCCAGCAGGGTGAGGAGCGCTTCGTGCTCGACCTGTCGGAGCCGGCCGAGCCCCACCGGCGAGCCGGACTGTCGCAGCCAGATCGTCCGCCACACCACCGACACGAGCGCCGCATCGTGGGCGTCGCGCCCGTAGAGC
>JBGTIA010000470.1:0-2344 GCA_041745835.1 Ilumatobacteraceae bacterium
GCCGCCTTCCAGCCCGTCGCCCAGGCGCTCGCGCACTTCGTCGAACACACGGCGCCGAGCGCGTCGGATCTCGGGCGCTTTCCCGGCGAACTGAGCCGTCTGCTGCCGGAGTTGCCGATGATCGTCGCCGGCCTGCCCGACATGGTGACGGCCGACTCGGACACCGAGCAGTACCGCTTGTTCGATGCCGTGCTCAGCTGGCTCGAGACGATGGCGAGCGAGGACCCCGTGCTGCTGGTGGTCGACGACATCCAGTGGGCCGCGCGTCCGACACTCCAACTGCTGCGCCACTTGCTGCGGCGATCCTCCGATGTGCCGCTGTGCGTGCTGTGCACGTACCGCAACACCGAGGCCGAGGAGAATCCAGCACTGACACAGTTCCTCGCCGAGATCCAGCGCCACGGCACGACGGTCACCATCGCCCTGCGAGGTCTCGACGAGGCCGGGGTCGCCGACATGCTGCGCGAGTCGGGACTCCACACCGCTGTCGACGACGACGTTGTGACCACGCTGGCCGAGCGACTGGTGCGAGTGACCGCCGGCAATCCGTTCTATCTCAGTGAGGTGCTTGTCTCGATGCGTGAGCGCGGACCGGGTGTCTCGTTCGACACGCTCGATCGGGCGATTCCCGACGCGCTCGGCGACTTCGTGATCGACCGGGTCGCTCGCCTGTCGCCCGTCGCGATCGAGATACTCGACGTCGCCGCAGTCGCAGGGAGCGAAGTCACACTCGATGTCCTGGTCGCTGCGACGGGGTACGCGCTCGCCGATCTGATCGACGCGACCGACGAGGCACTGCACGCAGGCCTGCTCATCGAAGTGTCGGACTCGCCGATCCGCTACCGCTTCCAGCACGACCTCGTGCGGTCGACGTTGTACGAGCGCCAGAGCCGAGGTCGTCGCAGCCAACGACACCACGACATCGCGCACGCCATCGACCGCGTGCACGCCCGCGAGCTGTCCGAACACATCGAGGACGTCGCGTATCACTACGCACGTTCGATCGACCCCGCCGACGTGGATCGCGCAGTCGAAACGAGCCAGATGGCCGGCGATCAGGCGTGCGAGCGCCTGAGCTTCTCCACTGCGGTCGAGCACTACGAGCACGCCCTGGAGTCGAGCGACCGCTACGGCTGCACCTTGCCCCCGGCGCTGCGTGGCCGCCTGAAGCTGAACCTCGGCATCGCGATGAAGCGCGCCGGCATGCGCGGATCGCGTGCGCTGCTGTTCGAGGCGGCCGAGATCGCATCCGTCAGCGACGATCCGGCCACGATCGTCCAGGCAGCACTCGCCAACACGCGTGGCTTCTTCAGTTCCGCTGGCCGCACCGACGAGGACCGGGTCCACCTGCTCGAGATGGCGCTCGACCACGTCGAGCCCGGCGACTCGGCGCACGCGGCGAAACTGATGGCCAACCTCAGTGTCGAATTGACCTTCGACGAGGAAGACGTCCGCCGACGGTCGCTGTCCGATGCGTCGCTCGCAATGGCGGAACGGATCGACGACCCAGTGTGCCTCGCCCACGTCGTCAACCAGCGCATCGGATTCTTCTGGAACGCACGTGGACTCGCCGAGCGCGTCGAGCTCGGCTCACGGCTGGAAGCGATCGCCGACGGTCTTCGTTCACCGCAGTGGCAGTACACCTCGGCGTCGAGCCGGTTCCAGGCGGCGATGGAGTCCGGCGATCTCCGTCTCGCCGATGAGTGCATCGCTCAGATGCGCACGGCCGTCGAGGAGCTGCGTCAGCCGGTCGTCGCGTCGTACCTGCGGATGCGTGAATCCGTCCGCGCGATCGTTGCCGGAGATCTGGAGGCGGGTGAGCGTCTGGCCACCGAGTGCTTCGAGCTCGGCCAGGCGGCCGGTCAGCCCGATGCGCTCACCTTCTACTTCGGCCAGCTGATCAACCTGCGCTTCCACCAGGGCCGCATGGACGAGCTGGAGGCCATCGTCGCGCAGGAGGTCGGCAGTAATCCCGGCATCCCGTCACTCCAGGCGGCACTGGCCGTTCTGTACTGCGAGCTCGGCGACTTCGACAAGGCCCGGGCACCGTTCGTGGAACTGACCGATCGGTTCGATGCGCTCCATCACGACCTCAGTTGGCTGGTGATGACGGTGCTGTTGGCAGATGCCTGCTTCCAACTCGGCGACGCCGAGCGGGCGGCCGTGCTGCATGCGGCGCTCACGCCGTTCCGAGGACAGTGCGCCGACAATGCCACCAACTGGTTCGGCAGCGTCGGTCACCACCTCGCACTCCTGGAGCACACGCTCGGCCGCTACGACGACGCCGATGCGTCGTTCGGGGCCGCTGTGACGTGGCACGAACACATGCCCGCCCCGGCGATGC
>JBGTIA010000471.1:0-4909 GCA_041745835.1 Ilumatobacteraceae bacterium
ACCAGAGCGAGACGGCACGAGAACTCCTCGATCGTCTCGGCCAGTGATCGAACACGATTCATCCGACTCACCGAAGGGAAGCACACGCTGATGGCAGAACGCACCCAGAAGTCGAAGGGCACGACGAGCCGCGACACCGAGGCCACCGCCGATGCCGCGCCGGCGGTCACCGAGACCGGCGAGAAGCTCAAGGCGGAGCTCGACGATCTGCTCGACGAGATCGACGAGGTGTTGGAGACCAACGCCGAGGACTTCGTCAAGTCATACGTGCAAAAGGGCGGTCAGTAACCTGTGACGATGCCGATGTTCTCGACCACCGACGATCCTGGGTCGAGCTTTCCGGAGCTGCTGCGTCGGGTGGGCCTCGGGCCCGAACCGGTCGTCGGCGCCTCCACCGAACTGTTGCGTGACCTGGCGCTGCCCCACGCCACCACGTGTGTGGCGTTGACCTACGCCGACGGCGTCGTGATGGCAGGCGATCGACGCGCGACGTCGGGCAACCTGATCTCGCACCGCACGATGGAGAAGGTCGTCGAAGCCGACCGGCACAGCGGGGTCGCCATCGCCGGTGCAGCGGGCGCAGCCATGGAGATGGTCCGGTTGTTCCAGCTGCAACTCGAGCACTACGAAAAGGTCGAAGGAACCGCGTTGAGTCTGGAGGGCAAGGCCAACCAGCTCTCGATGATGGTCCGTGGCAACCTCCCGGCAGCGATGATGGGGATGGTCGTCGTGCCGATCTTCGGCGGATACGACCTGCGACGTGAATGCGGTCGACTCTGGGACTACGACGCCACCGGCGGGCGCTACGAAGAGCGTGATTACGTCGCCACCGGCTCGGGAAGCCTGCACGCCGGGACGGTGATCAAGGTCGGCTTCCGCTCCGAGATGACCCGCGACGATGCGATCAACCTTGCGGCGCGAGCGTTGTGGGAGGCCGCCGACGCGGACTCGGCCACGGGTGGATTCGACACACTTCGCGGGATCTACCCAGTCGTCGCCACGATCGATGCCGACGGGTGGAGCCGGGTCGACGACGACGATCTGGCAGTGCGATACGAGCAGATCGTCGCGGAGGTGCGTTCGCGATGAGCATGCCGTTCTACGTCGCCCCCGAACAGATGATGAAGGACCGCGCCGATTTCGCGCGCAAGGGCATCGCGCGGGGGCGTGCGCTGGCTGCGGTGCGTTACAGCGAGGGAATCGTGATCGTCGCCGAGAACGCCTCGGAGACGTTGCGCAAGGTCAGTGAGATCTACGACCGCATCGCCTTCGCCGGCGTGGGCAAGTACAACGAGTTCGACCAGCTGCGGGTCGCCGGGGTCCGAGCCGCCGATCTCAAGGGCTTCCAGTACTCGCGCGACGACGTCGACGCACGGAGCCTGGCGAACAGCTACGCCCAGATGCTCGGCACGATCTTCACCCACGAGATGAAGCCCATGGAGGTGGAGATCCTCGTCGCCGAGGTCGGCCTCGAGCCGTCCGGGGACCAGATGTTCCACATCCTCTACGACGGCACCGTCGTGGATGAGCGTGACCACGCAGCGATCGGTGGCGACGCGGACCCGATCAACGCCCGGCTCGCAGAGGCCTGGACGGATGGGCTGGATCGGGCGTCGGCGATTGCGCTCGGCCGATCAGCGCTGAGCGGACCTGATCGTGAGATCGCCGACGACGACCTCGAGATCGCCGACCTCGCTCGCACGAATGGCCGCCGGTGCTTCCACCGGCTCACCAAGGCCGAATTCGGCGTCTGATCAGCTGCGCCGCCAGCGGGCGAGGTAGCCCAGGAGGGTTCCGAGCACAGTGGCAGCGACGATGACGACCCAGAGAGACGTTTCGAGGTTGCCGAACAGCCAGTCGACTGTGACGTCCTGGGTGTTGGAGAGTGCGAGCGCGACGACCAGAGCGGCGATCACGACCCACAGCACGATCCTGACCGTCTGGCGAGCTCTGATGGAACGTTCGTGGGAGTCGTCGGTCATGAACGCCGCCTACCCGGATGTCGCCGACGCATAAACATCTGGCGTGGATGACGTCCGAACGTCGTCAGGTCGAGGCGTGTGCGAAGTCGATGTCGGCGGTCGGCGTGGTGCTCCCCGAGCGGCCCGGTGCGTCCGAGAAACGCCAGTACAAATTCGTGTAGGCGATGGCGTCGTCAGGGCCGATCGGTCCGCCCCACTCGCGCATGTCCTCGGTGGTGTGAGCGTCGGAGACGAGCGTGGCGTCGTAGCCGCGAGCGAGCGCTCCGTGCAGTGTCGAACGAATGCAAGCGTCGGTCTGGGCGCCCGTGACGACGAGATGGCCCACCTGGCGTTCGGCAAGGATCGACTCGAGGTCGGTCTCCTCGAAGGAGTCTCCGTAGTGCTTGTGCACCAACGGCTCGTCGTCGGCACGCACGAGGTCGTCGATGTACTGCCAGGCGTCGGAACCCTCGGGGAGGTCGTCGTCGGAGTGCTGCACCCACACCACCGGCACGTCGGCAGTGCGGGCCTGGTCGATCAGTGTGTTGATGTTCGACACCACGCGATCGACCTCGAATGCTTCGGCAACGACCCCGCGCTGCATGTCGATCACGACGAGTGCGGTGTTCGGTCGGTTCTCGAGCGACGTCATGCCGACAAGCTAGTCGCGTGACCGGCAACGTTGGTGGGTTCGCGTCACAACCTCTCGATCTCGCTCGACGGGTTCGCCACCGGCGAGGGCCAGGCCTGCGCTCGTTCCTCGCCGCCGTACTCGTCGACCACCTGCACGCCGTACTGGTCCCGGTTCGTCGCGTCCCTGATTGTAGAGAAGTCGAACACATCTTCGATGGACGCTTGACAACCGATCGTGTGTTTGCTATCATAGAGAGATGGAGGCGTCTCCTCTCGACCAGCTCTCGGAGTACGACGACAAGGCGCTGACCGAGCGGTTCCGTCAACTCGAACTGCAGCGTCGGGCCATCGAGGCCGAGATGGCCCGCATCGTGAGCGCAGGAGAGCGTCGGGAACTCCACGCAGTCGACGGGCACCGCTCGATGAAGCAGTGGATCATCGCCCAGAGCAACTGTCCAGGCAGCGACGCCGCACGGCTGCGCAAGCTGGCCAAGGTGATCAAGGTCGTGCCGGCACTGGGTGACGCCCTCTGCGACGGACACATCGGGAGCGCCCAGGCGCACGAGTTCGCACGGGCGGCTTCGAACCCTCGTGTGGGCGACCAGATCGAACCGGTCGCTCCGATGTTGCTCCGACATGCCGAACATCTCGGGTTCGACGACTTCCGTGTGGTGGTGCGGCGGTGGGAGACCCTCGCCGACCTCGACGGAGCCGAACGCAACGACGAGGCGTCACACGATCGGCGAACGGCGTCCGTGCTCGAGGTCGACGGCTCGGTCAGGGTGCGAGCGTCGGGTGGCAAGGGCATGGTGACCGCTGAAATGTTCGGCATCTTCCAACAGTTCGTCGACTCCGAGTTCGCCAAGGACGCTGCCGCCCGCACCGCCGAGTTCGGGCCGGATGCACCGGCGTCGAAGCTGCCACGAACCGACCCACAACGGCGATTCGATGCCATGGTCGAACTGTTCCGAGCGGCCGTGACGGCCCCCGCCGACGGCGTCGCTCCGACCCCGGTCGTCAACATCCTGGTCGGCCACATCGCCCTGCAGCGCATCTTCGCCCGGCGCAGAATGGGCACCGAGCCCGACGCACCCCGGCCCGAGGACCTGATGACCGAGCGGATGGAATCGTCCACCGGCGTCATGCTGGCGCCAGACGACGTCATCGCAGCGTGCCTGTCCGGAGTGGTCCGGCGCGTGGTGATCGACTCCGCCAGCGTGGTGGTCGACGCAGGACGCACACGACGACTCTTCACCGGCGTCGCCAGAGAGCTCGCTCTGCTGCTGTGGCAGCGCTGCGGGCACCTCGGCTGCACCGTACCGGCCGATCAGTGCCAGGTCGACCACATGGACGAATGGGACGCCGACGGCGGTCCCACCGACCAGTCCAACGCCAGGCCCCGCTGCGACACTCACAACCCGTTCAAGTCGAAACGCCGCCTCAGATCGGTTCGAGACCCGAATGGCTACATCGTCGACTACCGCGCCGACGGCACACCCATGCTTCCCGCCGGTCGGCGACCGCCCGACGAAACACCCGCCGAGTTGCCGGACGACGTCATTCCCGACCATCACGAGGTCTGGGATCGATTGGTCGCCGATCGGACGGCTGTACGTAGCTGGGACCGACGATTCCATCGCACGAACCTGAGCACCCTTGCGTCGACCGACGGCCCCGGCGAACTGATCCGTGCGCTCAGCCGCTCACGCGAGAACTGACGCCGAGCTCGGCACGCAGGCGCCACGGCGCCAGGAGGCGTACCATCGCAGACATGGTTGCCATCGACGTCAACAGTGATCTGGGCGAGTCGTACGGCGTCTGGACGCTCGGTGACGATGCCGCGATGCTCGGCATCGTCACCAGCGCAAACGTGGCGTGCGGGTTCCATGCCGGTGACCCGTCGGTGCTGCGAGCGGCGTGCACGCTCGCCGTGCGCAACGACGTGGCGATCGGCGCCCAGGTGTCGTATCCGGACCTGCTCGGATTCGGGCGTCGGCACATGGACATGACGGCGGATGAACTTCGCGACGCCGTGCTGTACCAACTCGGGGCCCTCGACGCCTTCGCGCAGGTGGCCGGCGCCGAGATCGCCTACGTCAAGCCGCACGGGGCGCTGTACCACACGACCGCAACACATCCGTCAGCTGCACAGGCCCTGGTGGCTGCCGCTGCCGAGTACGACCCATCGCTTGCGATCCTGGGACTCCCCGGCTCCGAACTACTGGCCGCCGCCGACAACGCCGGGCTCGTCGCCGTCCCGGAGGCGTTCGCCGACCGCGCCTACCGTCCCGACGGCGGGTTGGTGTCGCGTCGTG
>JBGTIA010000472.1:0-4713 GCA_041745835.1 Ilumatobacteraceae bacterium
ACCGCCGACCGGGCGGCGGTCGACATGGGCCGCACGCTGGTGTTCGACGAGGTCGACGCCGGTATCGGAGGTGCCGCTGCGCAGGCCATCGGCGATGCGCTGGAGGAGTTGAGCCATGGCCATCAGGTCTTGGTCGTCACCCATCTGGCGCAGGTGGCGGCAGCAGCGACTGCACAGGTGTCGGTGGCCAAGTCCGTGCGAGATGGCGTGACGTTCGCCTCCGCAACCCCGATCGATGGCGGGGAACGTGTGGTCGAGATCGCTCGGATGCTCTCGGGCTCCACGAGCGAATCGGCACTCGGACACGCCCGTGAGCTGCTCGAACCCTGAGCCTGGAGCGGTCACACCGGCGGACAACACGGGTCAGACCCATGTTGTCCCGCGGGAAGACGCTCCGGTGGCGACACGCCGGGTATGGTGATCTCCCGTCATGGTGCTGCGTGGCACCCCCACAAGGCAGCAAGGTACGACAGCACGGTCGAGCAAGGTCGAGACGGAGGAATGGTCGGATGCCGAAGCACATTTTCGTGACCGGAGGCGTTGCCAGCTCGCTCGGCAAGGGCCTGACCGCGTCGTCGCTCGGGCGCCTCCTGAAGCTGCGCGGTCTTCGGGTCACGCTCCAGAAACTCGATCCGTACATCAACATCGACCCGGGCACGATGAACCCGTTCGAGCACGGCGAGGTGTTCGTCACCGACGACGGAGGAGAGACCGACCTCGACCTCGGGCACTACGAGCGGTTCATCGACGAGAACCTGTCGCGCAACTCGAACGCCACCACGGGCTCGATCTACCAGGCGGTGCTGGCTGCGGAGCGACGCGGCGACTACCTGGGCAAGACCGTGCAGGTGATCCCGCACATCACCGACGAGATCAAGCGTCGCATCCAACGGGTCGCCCACGACGACGTTGATGTCGTGATCACCGAGGTCGGCGGCACGGTCGGCGACATCGAGATCCTGCCGTTCCTCGAGGCCATCCGGCAGTTCCGCAACATGGTCGGGCGTGACAACGTCTGCTACATCCACGTCACGTTGGTGCCGTTCATCGGACCCTCGGGCGAGCAGAAGACCAAGCCGACGCAGCACTCCGTCACGGAGCTGCGCAGTCGCGGTATCCAGCCCGACGTGATCGTGTGCCGCAGCGAGCAGCCGCTCTCGGACGACCTGAAGCGCAAGATCTCGAGCCTCTGCGACGTCGAGGAGCGTGCCGTCGTCAACGCTGCGGACGCCAAGAACATCTACGAACTGCCCCTGATCCTGCACGACGAGGGTCTCGACGACTTCGTCTGCGACGTGCTGCGCATCGGCGGTGAGCCCGACCTGACCTACTGGGAAGAGTTCGTCGCGAAAGTCGAAGCGGCCACGACGCCGGTCCGCATCGGCCTGATCGGCAAGTACATCCAGCTCCCCGACGCCTATCTCTCCGTGGTCGAGAGCCTCAAGCACGCCGGCTTCCACCACGGTGCCGATGTCGAGATCGTGTGGATCCAGTCCGAGAGCGTCGAGGGTCTCCTCGCCGCTGGACAGCTCAACCATCTCGACGGCATCGTCATCCCGGGAGGATTCGGCTCACGCGGCGTCGAGGGCAAGATCGCGGCAGCCCGCTATGCCCGCGAAGAGGGCGTGCCGTGTCTCGGCCTGTGCCTCGGGCTCCAAGCGATGACCATCGAGTTCGCCCGTGACGTCGTCGGACGCACCGATGCCAACTCCACCGAATTCGATCCGACCACGCATCACCCGGTGATCGACCTGATGCTCGAGCAACGCGGGATCGAGGACAAGGGCGGCACCATGCGCCTCGGCGCCTACTACGCCGTCCTCGCACCCGGCTCGCAGGTGGCCGAGGCGTACGGCGAACCGGTCGTCAGCGAACGTCACCGCCACCGCTACGAATTCAACGAGCGCTACCGCAAGCAGCTCGAGGACTCCGGACTGTGGTGCTCCGGCACCTCGCCGGACAACCGCCTCGTCGAGTTCATCGAGCTGCCCGGACACCCGTTCTGGGTCGGTACACAGGCACATCCAGAGTTCAAGAGCCGTCCGGACCGACCGCACCCGCTCTTTCGCGAGTTGATCGCAGCGGCGCTGCGGCGTCGAGCGCAGTTCGATCAGCCGTCGACGATCGAGGTCAGCGCAGATCCGGTCGACGAACGCTCCAGCGACGCACCCGCTTCGCTCACCTCGTGACCGGGTTTCGCCGGATCTCCGAGCGGACGATCCACGAGGGCCCCGTCTGGGACCTCGCGCTGGTGGAGTTCGAGGCACCGGACGGCTCCAGCTTCACCCGCGACATCGTTCGCTCACCCGGTGCCGTCGGCGTCCTCCCGTTGGTGTTCGACGCCGAAGGCAATCCCTCGGTCGTGCTCGTGTCGCAGTACCGGCCGCCGTACGAGCGGACGGTCATCGAGATGCCTGCCGGAATGCGCGACGTCGAGGGCGAGGACACCGCAGAGGTGGCGCGACGCGAGCTGATCGAGGAGGCGGGCCTGCAGGCCGGCCAACTCGATCTGCTCACCGAGATCCTGCCGTCGCCCGGCATGACCGATTCGGTGACCACGTTGTACCTGGCCACCGACTGCACGGCGGTGCCACACGATCGTCACGGCCCCGAGGAGGAGCACATGGAATTGCTCCACATCCCGTTGGTCGAGGCCCTCGCCATGGTCGAGCGCGGTGAGATCGCCGACGCCAAGTCCGTCGTGGCGCTGCTCCTCACCGATCGGCGTCTTCGCGCCTCGGATCACCCGTACGGCTGAGCAGCTCGATGGCCCGCTCCGCGCTGCCGATCGAGGTGGAGGAGTTCCTGTCGTGGATGGTCGCCGAGAAGGGCCGCTCGGCCAACACGATCGCCGCCTACCGACGTGACCTCCGGGCGTACTGCGAGTGGTTGTCGACGCACGGGGCGACCGTGCTGGACGTGAGCCATCGACAGCTCGTCGAGTTCGTCGGCCTCAGGCGTGGCAGTGGTGCTGCGACGTCCTCGATCGCACGCCAGCTCGCCGCCGTGCGGATGTTGCACCGATACCTCGCGATCGAGGGTGAGCGACGAGACGATCCGGCAGCTGACCTCGAGGGCGTCCGCGTACCAGCGGGTATCCCCAAACCGCTCACGGAGGCACAGGTGACGAGTCTGCTCGACGCCGTCGTCGTCACCGAGCCCATCCATCGCCGCGACCTGGCACTGATCGAGTTGCTCTATGCGACCGGTGCCCGGATCTCCGAAGCGGTGGGCCTGTCGATCGGCGAGATCGATCTCGATGCCAGACTGGTCCGGCTGTACGGCAAGGGCTCCAAGGAGCGCATCGTGCCGTTCGGTTCGACCGCAGCAACGGCGCTCGAGGAGTGGTTCTCGCCGAGCGGTCGCGCCAGGATCGTCCCCGCCCAGTGGCGCAGTCGTGACGACGCCGAGGCGGTTCTCCTCAACACTCGCGGTGGCCGCCTGACCCGCCAGGCCGCCTGGCAGGTGATCAAGAAGTACGGGGTGCGGGCGGGTCTCGGCGCCGAACTGTCGCCGCACGTGCTGCGGCACTCGTGCGCGACCCACCTGCTGGATCACGGCGCAGACCTCCGCATCGTCCAGGAGATGCTCGGACACGCATCGATCTCGACCACGCAGATCTACACCAAGGTGAGCCAGGAGCGCCTCTGGGACGTGTACCGCTCGGCGCATCCCCGGGCCACACTGGTCCGATGAATGACACGCGCCCTGCGAACCCGGTGAGCGCTTCGGACCCGGTGAGCGCTGCGGACCCGGTGATCCACACGAATCCGGTGGTCCACGCAAATCCGGTGATCAAGGTGTGGCATCTGGCCGCGCGCTTCGTCACGTCGCTGCCGCCGACGCCGCCGGCGGTCGACGACGAGGTCTGGGTCGACGGGCACCTGCTCGCCGGTGAACGCTCGTTGTGGGTGCGCCTGTCGAATCAGGACCGCCGGCACAGCGCCGCGGTGGCGAAGCGGTTCGTCCAGCTCCGTCCTGCAGCGACCCGTGCGGAGATCGCCGGGGCGATCCTGCACGACGTCGGCAAGATCGAGTGCGGCCTCGGCACCTTCGGAAGGGTGGTGGCGACACTCGTCGGACCGCGGTCCCGGGCGTTCGCGGCGTATCACGATCACGAGGCGATCGGCGCAACGATGGCCCAGAGCGTCGGGTCTGACCCGGCGACGGTCGATCTGATCGCCCAACGCGGTCCCGCCTTCGACGCCCTGAACGCCTGCGACAACGCTTGAGCGACGGAACCCGCTCGACCGCGCCGACCGGGCCGCCCTCCACCGAAAAATCCTCGGTTCGTTTCGCTCAGTGCAACGAGCCAGGGACATTTCGGGTTGGGAGGACGTGTCGGACCCGCAGCGTGTTGACCACGGCGCGTAGGACCATCCACACCACCAGTCCGATCCAGATGCCGGCGATGCCGAGCGCCGGGGTCGCAAGCACGACGACGGCGATGGGTGCCACTGCGAGCAGGTAGCCGAACGCAGCGACACCGAGGAATCGGTAGTCGCCGGCACCGATCAACACCCCGTCGTCGGCGAATGCGACGGCGCCCGGAAGTACGAGGACGGAGAGCAGCAGCAGCGCCGAGGTCGCCCGACTGGCGACGGCCGGATCGTCGGTGAACACCCGGGGGAGCAGCGACGACGTGGCCGCGACGATCAGTGCGATCACCGTTCCAGCGACGAGCGACAGCCGGACGACGCGCCGCGCGAGATC
>JBGTIA010000473.1:0-1571 GCA_041745835.1 Ilumatobacteraceae bacterium
CAGTCGAGTCCGCCACCGGTGCAGCTCAGAGCCGCCGGTGATCTCGATCCGCACGAGGCCGTTGCCGCTGATCTCGACCAGGTGCGCCACCCCGCCGTGCTCGGGCAGTGTGACGGCGAGTTCGTCGAGGCACGCCGCGACGCGTTCTGCCATCGACTGCGGGTGGAGATCGTGGACCACCAGCATGCTGGCGACGAGGTCGTCGGTGAGTGCCGCGCGGATCGTGTCGCCCTGCCCGCTGTCGTGGAGCAGCTCGAACGCCCGCTCGATCTGCTCGCCGTAGAGATCGCGAACCTCGGCGGCGAGGTGTTCGGCGGCGGCCATCAGGTGCGGCGGAGCCGACTGCTCGATTGCGGAGAGCAACGACTCGATCTGGTTGCCGTAGCGATCGAACTGTTCGGTGTCGGCGGTGATCGGCCGGTGGACCCAGAGCACCTCAGCCAGTTCGGCGTCGAGTTCGAGTACGCCGGGGTCGCTCGCCAACTCGACCAACCGCTCCAACGCGGCCGCGTGCGCCACGACAACGTGACCGACGAGGTCGGCCACGCGCTGGCGCACCGCGCCTGCGTCGCGGAAGGTTTCGACGAGCGCCTCGATCGCCCTCCCCCGCTCGTGCAGGTACAGCGGAGAGGTCAACGGTGGAACCGAGTCGCTCGTGATCATATGGTTGTCGCCCCCCTGTGTCGCCGTGTCGGAGATCGACTCCGCCTCGTACTTGGGGCCGCTGAGATCCGCCGTCGACGTCACTCCAGTGAGGGTGCCTGCGACGGGGAATGGACCTTCTCGATCGTCTTGCCGTCCCCGAGGTACATGTGGACACCGCAGGGCAGGCACGGGTCGTAGCTGCGCACCGTGCGCATGATGTCGATGCCCTTGAAGTTCTCGACGTCGTTCTCCTCGAAGATCGGCTGTCCCTGGACGGCATCCTCGTAGGGTCCGGGGGTCCCGAAGGAGTCGCGCGGGTTCGCGTTCCACGGCGTGGGCGGGTACGGGTGGTAGTTGGCGATCTTGCCGTCGCGGATCACGACGTGGTGCGACAGAACGCCGCGAACCGCCTCGGTGAAGCCGACGCCGATCGACTCGTCGGGCACTTCGAACGACTCCCACGTCTTGGTGTTGCCGGCCCGGAGCTCAGCGAGCGCCTTCTCGCAGAAGTGGTACGCGGCCGCGCAGGCGTAGGCCTGGAAGTACGTCCGGGCACGGTTGCGCTCGATCGTGTTGCTCCATTGAGGGATCTTCCACTCGAACGACGTCTCCCCCATCAGCGCCGTCTTCGGCAGGTTGATCTGCACCGACGAGCCGGTCGACTTGATGAACCCGATGTCGACCAGGCCCGCCAACGCCGTCGACCAGAGCCGCGCCAACGGGCCGCCACCCGTGTCGAGCGCGAGGTAGTCGGTGCCGTCGAACCAGCGCGGGGACATGACCCAGCTGTATTTGTCGTCGAAGTCACGCTTCTGCGGATTCGGGTTGGTGTGCTGGTTCCACGGGTGCCGCGGGCCGACCGGATTGCCGAGCGGATCCTTGGTGACGAACTGGGGCTGACCCTCCCAGTCGTCGTAGAACGACGA
>JBGTIA010000474.1:0-6908 GCA_041745835.1 Ilumatobacteraceae bacterium
GCGATGAACGTCGACGACGCCAACCTCGCGATCGCCGGCGGCTGCTAGCTGGCCTCGCTGACCCTGTGACCCCACATGAACGTGTTCGGCTCCCCCTTCGTGGTGCCACCGTCTACGCATTTGGGGCTTCGGTGCACTCACGCCTCAAGCATGCCCCGTCGATCGCTGACCGGCCCGCATATCAGCACTGGTTCGACATGTCGCCGACCGATCGGAACGGCACTTCCGATCGCCGACACGACGTTGGCCGACACGCTCGTGCTCGCGGCACGGAGCGCTTCGGATGGCGCCATGGAACCGGCGAAGCCGCTCGTTGAGGACTGGAGTTATGGGGTGCGCGACTTGGGCCGTGGTGTGGCGCCTAGTTCGCGCCGTCAACTGGATTACCGAGTGGCATTATGTGGCGCCGCTGCGTTGCCAACAGGTCCTTGTGGCCCGAGACCATGAACTGAGATCGTTCGCTGTCGCCGACTCGATGAGGTAGTCGTCGTTGCGTCGAGCGTCTCGGTCTGGCCTCACGCAGGGACGTCGAGACGCACGATGGGTGGCGATTCCGAATTACTGGGCCCCATTCGATCGGTCCGCTAACCTCGGGCTACCAACCACATGTGGCGCCCTCACACTCCATAGAGCCGCAGCGCTCAAACACTGAGCCCACGCCCCCAGCAGAGGCGTCTCTGTCTGTTGATCGACGCATTAGCGCTCACGGCTTCGTCGTTGCCGATCTGCGTTCCGTCCGGCCAGCGGGCGCGGCAGCGGCGAGGAGCACCGCATCGATGACCTCGTCGAGTGTGCTCGGCTCGACGACCACGATCTCGTCGAGCGTGGTTGCCGAGGTCACCCCGGCGGCGCGGAGCCGTTCGAGCACCAAGTCGGTGTCGTAGCGGGCTTCACCGCAGGATGGGTGGCGAGCCGCAAGGGTGAATAGATCGAGGCCGCGCCTCACCTCACCCTCGCGCACCAGCAGCTCGGCGTAGTGCGGCAGGATTCCGACCCCGATGAGCATCAGATTGTGCCGCCACGCGATCACGATGCCTGCTTCCAAGTGGTGACGGGCAGCGGTCAGCTGACCTCGCAAGATCTCGAGTTCGCCGAGGTTACGAAGGGTCTGGGCTCGGTAGGCCGGGGCCGCGATCCGGTCAGCAAGACCGATCGCGGCGCGGTAGCACGCTTCGGCGCGTTCGAGATGGGTGTCATCGCCCTCGGCCAATCCTCGCTCGTGCCAATTCACTCCGAGGTTCGACATCGCTGCGAGTTCGCCGGCGAGGTCGCCCATGGATTGGCTGAGTGCAAGGGCCGCCTCGTTGTGCTCACGTCCGGTGTCGAAGTCCCCGAGCCGGTTCGCGACGAGTCCGAGCAGTCCGTGCTGCGCGGCCTGGTTCTGTTCGTCTCGACCGGCCTCACTGAGTTCGAGCCCCTTCAGGCCCCATTCGGACGCCTCCTCGAGGTCACCGCCGAGATACCGGGACCACCCCAGGCCGTGGTACAGGTCTGCGCGGACCTCGTCACTAGCCTCCGCCACGTGCGCTGTGGCTTCGTCAAGCAACTGCCGAGAGTTCACGAGGTCACCTTGGTCCTCGGCCACGTAGGCCCTCAAACACAACGCCTGGACGATGCATTGCTCGCTGCCGATCGAGCGGGCCATTTCGACCGCCTCGCGGGCAACCTGGTCAGCGGCGTCGAGGTCCCCGAGGATCAACAACGCTCGACTGAGACAGGTCAGGGACTCGAACATCGGTGGATCCGACGCTGTCGCGCACGCCGACAACGCTGCCCGCGCCAGCTCGACCGCAGACTGGTTCGCTCCCCGGCTGCGTGCGAGCTGAGCAGCGGACTGGTACAGAACGGCTGCGGTCCGATGCTCGCCCGCCTGCTCGTAGTGCCCGGCGAGGTCGACGAGGTATTCATCGCGCCGCTCGCCGACGGCGATCTCCAGCCACTCGGCAGCACGGGCGTGCAGGAGGGGCCGTTCGCTCAGGAGGACTGTCTCGTAGGCAACGTCGCGAAGAAGAGCGTGGCGGAAGCCGAACTCGTCGCATCCGGTGAACGCTGACGGCCGGCGGCTCTCCACGAGCTCGCGATCGACGGCCGAACCCAGGTCGGGTGCTGAGTCCAAGAGCGCTGCGACGGCGTCGTCCCAGAAGATTCGTCCGATCACCGATGCACGCTGGACCGCTTCACGACTCGTGGCAGGTAGTGCGTCGAGTCGGGCCTGGAGCACGCCGGTGAGGGTGGCGGGCACCATCTTCCCGCTCAGGAGGTGCGAGTCGATCCGCCACACTCCGTTCGGGGTCCCGGTCACGATGACGCCTTCGTCGATCATCATCTTCACCAGTTCCTCGGCGAAGAAGGGATTGCCCTCGGAGCGTTCGCACACCAGGTCGATGAGTTGGTCGGGAGTTCCCTCGACCAACTGCAGGATCTCGTGCACGAGTGAGCGGGCGTGGTCGACGCCCAGGGGTGCCAAGGCAACGCTGCGACAGTCACTCGCCGACGACCCCCAATCCGGCCGGTCGTCGACGAAGTCTGGTCGAGCCGCCGCCACGATGAGCATCGGGAGTTCTGACAAGGCGGCCAGCAGGTGCTCGACGACGGCGAGCGATTCACCGTCGGCCCAGTGCACGTCCTCGAGGAGCAGCACGACAGGGCCGAGCACTGCCTGACGGCGGATGTACTCGGTCAAGTGCGTGCGTCCGGCGATCGCGATCCCTTCCCCTTCGAACCCGCTCCGCCGAGTACCCGACGGCTCGAGTTCGAAGCCGAGCCACGCACCGAAGACGGTGGATTGCGCGACGGTCAGTACACCGTCAGCGGCCGCCAGGATCTTGGCCGAAACCGCTGCCGGAGTGTCGCTGTCGAGAATCTCGAAGCGGTTCGCAACCACGTCGCGAACGAGCGACAATGGCGACGTTCGACGGTGTGGGAGGGCGCGACCCTTCAGGAAGAACACCATCTCGGATTGGAGCTCGAGCCAGTTCCCGAACTCGTACAACAGCCGAGACTTGCCGAGCCCAGCCTCGCCGACGACGGTCACGAGTTCGGGACGAGAACGAGCCACCACTGTCTCGAAGGCGAGGCAGATCGTCTCGAGCTCGGCCCGGCGCCCGACCATGCACGTCTCGACGCCCTCCACCCCCCGGGTCGGCACCCAGAACGACCTCTGCTTGGCGCTAATCACCTCGTACACAGTGAGGGGCTCCGACTTCCCCTTGACAGTGACCGGCGCCAACTCCCGAACGTCGAACAGACCGCGAACGTGGCGATATGTCGAGTGAGCGATCAACACGGAATCTCGCGACGCAGCACCCTCTATCCGGCTCGCCACGTTGACCGTGTCACCCATGGCGGTCACCTCGCCGGTCGATCCGACGGCACCCAAGAGCACCGGGCCGGTGTTCAGCCCGACGCGCATAGCGAGGTGGAGAGCGCGCTCGGAACAGACCTCGCCAAGGGCACCTTGAAGGTCGAGCCCGGCACGGACGGCCCGTTCGGGGTCGTCCTCCGACGAAGCCTCGGCCCCCCACACGGCCATCAGAGCATCGCCGATGTGCTTGTCGATCCGTCCGCCATAGCCAACGACGACCGCGTCGAGTCGCTCCCACACTGCGTTCATCACCACGGTCACGTGCTCGGCGTCCATCATCTCCGACATGGCGGTGAACCCGCTGACATCGGCGAACAGCACCGTCACTTGGCGCCGCCGGTGTTCTCCCTGTTCCAGCTCGGAGAGACGGTGGTGCAATAGCGCGATCGTTGCGTCGATGATCTCGTCTGCCACAACACCCCGCAAGGCCGATTGGGCCTCGATGGCAGCGAGGAGTTGAGCGCGGTCCACGGGGCTATCCGACTGCGTCGAGAAGAAGTGCCGACACAACGACCCAGAGGGCCGTCAGACTCTCGCTCACGGACCGGACGAGCAACCTGTCCCGAGGTAACGCATCCATATCTGCATCGTAGGCGGATTCTGCAGGGTGGCTGGTCGGCATTAGAGACCGGCCGCAGCTCGCGGCAGGCTTTTTCAGCTGACTGTGGCGTGGGTTTGGTGGACCTCGATCGCATCTGCACCTCTCCGACAACCGCGAGGGCCGGCGAGGCGGCAATCGGTGCGCTTGCTCGACATCGGCTTCCCGATCGCACGATCTGTCCGTCCGACGCCGCCCGAGTGATCTGAGGTGAGCCCGGGTAGCGCCGACATATGGACCTGGTGAGGTCCGTTGCCGCCGACATGGCCGACAGGCAGCTGATCGATGTCTTGCAGCGGGGCGAATTCCTCTCGGGTCGGGATTGGCACGGACCTGTTCGTCTGCGCAGTTGCGCCGAGACCGACACGCGCTGGCACAGCTCAAGAACGCACAGCGAACGCGAGTGTCCCCGATCGCCTAATACACGTGTGATCCTGACGGGATTATCTCGCGTCACGGTTGGGCCGAAGCCGAGTGGATCGGTTGACTCGTGGGGCGTGAGAGAGCGTTATCGGACGGCCACGATGGCGCATCGGTGACCGTTCGTCGCTGTGGGTCAGTCCAATGCTTGATTCTGTTCGGGTCAGTTCAGCATTCGGCGCCGATCGCGACCCTCGCTCGGAAGCCGCTGATGTGTGAGGCTGCACTGGTGAAAGTGCTGGCCACTGTGCAGCCCGGGGAGTCGGTGTTTGCGCAACTGGCGCCGTTGCTGATCGCGCTGCGCGACGTAGGCAACGAGGTCGTCGTGGCGACATCGGCGTCGTTCGGGTCGACGGTCACAAATCGAGGACTCGCACACGTCACTGCTGGGCCCGACTGGGTGGAGTCGAACGTTGCAAACGCGTTTCCCGAGGTGATGGACCATTTACACGACCCGCACGGCGCACTGACCGATTTCATGGTCGACGTCTTCGTAGAGCGAACGACAGCGGAGTTCCGTGCCGACTGCACTCGGCACATCGACCGGTTCGAACCGGACGTCATCATCCACAGCTTCAGCGAGCTCGGAGGGGCGCTGGCTGCCGAGACTGCGGGCGTTCCTCACGTCCTGTTTCTCGCGGGAGCGGACAACTGGTCGAACCGGTTCCGGCCTCTGATCGAACGACGTCACGGGGACGTGGAGTGGCTCGTGCGAGATGGTCTCGTCGTTGCCGAGGTACCGGGCTGGTCGACCTGGCCACTCTCCGAACGGAACGTGACGTGGTTGCAGCCCGCGATTGCCGGGCCCCCATCGGCTACATGGACTGACCAGAACCGTCCGATGCTGCACATCACGCTCGGAACCGTGTTCAACGTACTCGTTAGGCCACTGTTCAAGGTTCTTGCCGCCGGCGCTGCAGCGGCGGCGTCGAGCGTTGTCGTCACCGTCGGCCCCGGTCTCGATCCCGAGCGATTCGTCGGGCTCCCTGCGAAGGTCGAGTTCCACCGGTTCATACCCCTTGGCGAGCTGTTGTCGGGATGCGACGGCGTGATGGGACACGCCGGATGGGGAACGGTGACCGCATGTGCTGCGGCCGGTGTGCCGATTGTTGGGTTGGCGCTCGGCGCCGACCACCAAGCGAATGCGGCCATGGTCGAACGCGCAGGTTTCGGAGTCGGCGTGCGCCCCGAGGACTGCACACCCGAGGTTGTACGACGACTTGCTGAGCGGCTGGTCGGCGACGAGGCACTGCGACGAGCGGCTCAGGAACAGCAAGCTGTCATTGCGGCAATGCCCACCGCCGACGCAGTTGCGGCGAGCCTCACTCGTCGCTTCAGCGGCTGACCTGCGAACACGGTGAGCGTCGTTGGTGAAGGGGTTCCCGACTCGGGCCGGCCACGATGTTGTGTCGGCAACGGTCGAAGCGTCGTGCGCGACGCTTGGTAGTGGTCAGAGCGACGGGGAAGCGATGGACAGGACTTCCCGGGCCACCTCGTCCGCGGTGGGCATGGCCTGAATCTCTGCGGCGATCGTTTGCGCTTGGGCGCACAAATCCGGGTCGTGGAGCAAACGCCGCAAGGACTCCTCGACGACATCAGGCTGGGGAGCGTGGACGATCGTGATACCTGCACCGCTTTGGCTGACAGCGTCGGCGTTGCGGAACTGGTCGGCTGCTTGCGGTAGGCAGAGCTGCGGCACCCCGTGCTGGAGCGCTGCCAAGACCGTGCCCGATCCGGCGTGGGAAGCAAGCGCCGCAGTGAGCGGCATCACCAGGCTCTGCGCGACGAAGCGTTCGACGTGGACGTTTGAGCCGCACCCGGAAAACGCGGCAGGATCACCGCCGGGGCCGACGGTGACGAGAACGACGGCATCGAGACGAGATGCTGCGACCACTGCGGCCTCGAACGTCGGGGTTTCGTTGTACACGGTGCCGAAGGTGACGTGCACCAGCGGCAGACCCGCCGTCAGTGCCTCGGCGACGGCGGCGGGGATTGATTCGCTGAGCGCAGCTGCCGCCGCTTGCGGTGCCTCGGCTATCACGCGTCCGAGGTGCTCGGCTCGCGTCGGTTGCAGGCTCGGTGGGAACGGGTCGACATACAAATGATCGAAGCAGCCGCCGTATGGCCGTGGCGTCAGACCGACTGTCGCCCACAACCGCTCGGTGCGTTCGGCGGCCGCTGCGACCGTGGCCGGCGGGATCACCGTGCCGAACCCGTGACACACATTTGGCACGCCGATCGCGGCAGCGACGACCGGCGCCGCCAGGTCGCCGGCATCGTGGACCAACACCGACGGCTGCCACGATCGGGCGATCTCCAACAAGTCCGGGAACTGAGCAGCGGCGGTGACGTCCCCGAACAGGCGCGGAAAGACGTAGCCCGGCAACTGCGACCCCGGCATCGACCGGATCTCCGGATACCGCTCGAGACACTGTTCATGCGCTGCCTCCGCCGACAGGCCGATCCGCGTCACGGGCAGCCCGATCTCAGCCAGCCGGTCGGCCGCCGGCGACGGGCACGCGACGC
>JBGTIA010000475.1:0-2821 GCA_041745835.1 Ilumatobacteraceae bacterium
AGCTGGTGGTCGGGCACGATCACGTCGGCAGCGGTGCCGTCGTCGGAGATGTTGACCTGCGTGACCTTCGCCGGTGACAGCGCCTTGGCGACGAAGTCGGCGAGATCCTCGCTGAAGGGCACGATGTCGATCTTCTCGCCGCGCATCTCATTGACGACCATGCGCACGCGGCCACCACGGGCGCCCACGCACGCGCCGACCGGGTCGACGTTGTGGTCGTTCGACCAGACGGCGATCTTGGTGCGGTGACCCGGTTCACGGGCGCAGGCCTTGATCTCGACGATGCCGTCAGCGATCTCGGGCACTTCGAGCTCGAACAGTCGCTTGATGAGCCCGGGGTGGGTCCGCGACACCACGATCTGCGGGCCCTTCGGCGTGCGTCGAACCTCGACGATGTACGCCTTCTGGCGGTCGCCCTGAGCGGGACGCTCGAACGGCACCTGCTCGGCCTGCGGCAGCAGCGCCTCGACCCGACCGAGGTCGAGCAGCGTGTACCGGGCATCGGTGCGCTGGATGATCCCGGTGACGATGTCACCCTCGCGGTTCGCGTACTCCTCGAACTTGCGCTCGGACTCGACCTCGCGGATGCGCTGGCTCATCACCTGACGGAACGTCTGCGCTGCGATCCGCCCGAGCTCTTCCTTCTTCGGGGTGTCGTCGCGCTCGTTGACCCAGTTGCCGTCCTCGTCGACGTCGTACGCGATGAACGAGAACTCCATCGTCTCGGGGTTGACCTCGACGACCACTTCGTCAGCAGCATCGGGGCGGCGCTTGTAGGCCGACGCCAGCGCGTCGACGAGGACGTGCAACAGCGTGTCCTCGGAGATGCCCTTCTCCTGGGCCAGCATGCCGATGGCCTCGCTCATGTCGAGGTTGCTCATGATGCTTGCTTCTCCTTGTTCGAAGTGGACTTCTTCTTGGCGCCGGACGACGACTGCTTGCCGGGCTTGGGCTTCGGTCCCCATTCGAAGACCGTGCGTGCCTTGTCGACGTCGTCGAGCGACACCGATCGTTCGGTGCCGTCGTCGAGCAACAACGTGGCGGTGCGCTCGTCGGCGGCGATCAACGCACCCTGCACCCGTCGCGGGTCGGCCTGGGGATCGCGCAGGCGGACACTGACCGTCTTGCCGACTTCACGCTGGAAGTGGGCGGGCGTGCGGAGCTGTCGCTCGAGGCCAGGGCTCGTCACCTCGAGGGTGTAGTGCCCGGCGATGGGATCGTCGTGGTCGAGCTCACGCGAGATCAGTCGCGTCGCCAACGACAACGAGTCGAGCGTGATCCCTCCGTCGGCGCCCGGCAGCGTGTCGAGGGTGATGCGCATGGTGGCGCCACGCCGTTCGATGTCGTAGACGTCGAGTTGGAGGTCGGCAGCGATCGGTGCCACGAGAGCGTGAACACGATCGATCTCGGTCGATGCACTCATCCGAACTGCCTCCTTTCAACAAACAAGGCGTGGGGCTCAGCCCCACGCCTTTCGGTAACGAACCAAATGGAGGTGTAATGATAGCAGCGGCCGACACGCCTCGGACAGGGCGGCCATGCCGCCTCGCCCAACGCGACGGATAGCTTGCCCAGGTGCTTCGGATGTCGACCCTGTTCCTGCGAACCCTCCGAGACGACCCGGCTGACGCCGAAGTGGCGAGCCATCGCCTGCTCGTGCGAGGGGGCTACATCCGCCGCGCAGCACCCGGCGGGTTCTCGTGGCTGCCGCTCGGGTGGTTGGTGTATCGGAACGTCGAGCGCATCGTCCGCGAGGAGATGGACCGCGCCGGCTTCCAGGAGGTCCACTTCCCTGCGCTGCTGCCCCGCGAGCCCTACGAGGCGAGCGGCCGGTGGACCGAGTACGGCGACAACCTGTTCCGCCTCAAGGATCGCAAGGGCGCCGACTTCCTGCTCGCACCCACCCACGAGGAGATGTTCACCCTGCTGGTGAAGGACGTCTGCGGTTCGTACAAGGACCTCCCCCTGTCGATCTACCAGATCCAGACGAAGTACCGCGACGAGGCCCGCCCTCGCGCAGGTCTGCTGCGGGGGCGTGAGTTCGTCATGAAGGACTCCTACAGCTTCGACCTCGACGACGCCGGGTTGCAGGTCTCCTACGACGCCCACCGTTCCGCCTACATCTCGCTGTTCGACCGACTGGGGCTGCCGTACGTGATCGTGTCGGCGATGTCGGGGGCGATGGGCGGGTCAGCGTCGGAGGAGTTCCTGGCGCCGATCGACGTGGGCGAGGACACCTTCATCCGGTGCACGTCGTGCGACTACGCAGCGAACGTCGAAGCCGTCGTGACACCTGCGCCTCCAGCGATCCCGTTCGACGCCCTGCCACCGGCGGTCGTCCGCGACACGCCCGACACGCCGACGATCGCCACACTGGTCGACTTCGTGAATGCGGACCCGACACTGCGCCACCCGGACCGCGACTGGACCGCCGAAGACACGTTGAAGAACGTCGTCGTGAAGCTGCGCCATCCCGACGGCACGGTCGAGCCGCTGGCAATCGGGCTCCCCGGCGATCGCGAGGTCGACATGAAACGCCTCGAAGCGCAGGTCTCCCCTGCCGAGCCCGAACCCTTCGACGAAGCAGATTTCGCCAAACAGTCGTCGCTCGTCAAGGGCTACATCGGCCCCGGCGTGCTGGGCCAGGCCAACCCGTCCGGCATCCGCTACCTCGTGGATCCACGCGTGGTCGACGGCACCGCATGGATCACGGGCGCCAACTCGCCCGGCAACCACGTGATCGGCCTCGTCGCCGGTCGCGACTTCACCGCCGATGGCACGATCGAGGCCGCCGAGATCCGCGCCGGCGACGTGTGCCCGG